>NZ_JBDPLY010000112.1:0-520 GCF_039871695.1 Actinomadura sp. B10D3 | reverse complement strand
CACGAGAATCCCGAGGCGTAGTGGCCGGTCTTCGCGATCGATATGAGCCGGACCGTCTCCAGCCGAGCGAACAGCGCCCGTTCCCTAATCAGCTCCACAAGCTGGGCGTCCGCCGCCACGGGCGGACCGACCTGTTCTACCATGCCCATGAAAGTACTACTCAGTGGACATATTGTCCACACAGTAGGATCTTTAATTCCCACTGTCTAGACAGATCGTCCACCATATGAGAACGTAACGGGCGCAGGCTGGGTGACCCGTGGAAAGGAGGCGACACATGAACCAGGACCTGGCGGAACGTGTGGCCGTCGCTTCCACCAGCAGATCATCCAGGGCGTCGTGATCGTGCTGGCCGTCGCGGTCGACCGGCTGCGCGTGCGCGAGGCGCCCGCACCGGGGGCGGCCGCGTGACCCGTACGGACCGCGGGGCCCGGGCGACGGGCCACAGAACCGGAAGGACATCATGATGACCGACGAGAATCCGCCCGCCGGGGACGGCACCGTCCTCGTCGCCGGTGCC
>NZ_JBDPLY010000111.1:0-523 GCF_039871695.1 Actinomadura sp. B10D3 | reverse complement strand
CCGCCTCACCTGTGAGGGGTCATGGTCGGTGGCCACCGTTGACGACGCACGTTCGTCAGGTGGCTGCTCATAGATGTGGAGCACTGGTTACTCAGCTCACCGCTCGTGTGAGCCGGCAAGTACCGCCTCCCAGACCCGCAAGGGCCTGTGGGGGAGTGGGAACGGCGGTGTCGGGCGGGTGGTGGGTTGGACACGCTGTTGGGTCCTGAGGGAACGGGCGCGAGCCCGGGTGACCTCTGGATTGCGGGACCAGGACCACGCTCTCTGACCGGGGGTGTGGTTTTGGTGGGCCCGGTTGTTTTTTGAGAACTGCACAGTGGACGCGAGCATCTCTGGCGAACGATGAGAGCTGCGTGGAGGGGCCTTCTGGCTTCTTCGGGTTGTTCTTGTTGTTTGTCTGCGATTTGTTTTGATCGTTTTGTGTGTTCAAGTTTTTAAGGGCATACGGTGGATGCCTTGGCATCAGGAGCCGATGAAGGACGTGGGAGCCTGCGATATGCCTCGGGGAGTCGGCAACCAGACT
>NZ_JBDPLY010000110.1:0-559 GCF_039871695.1 Actinomadura sp. B10D3 | reverse complement strand
CCGCTCTCGGCCGCCATCGACGCCCGGGACCAGTGCGTCGCCCCGGCCGGCGTCCGCTCCAGCGTGGCCACCACGACCTGCTCGACCTGCTCGTCGGTGATCTTCCGCGGGGCACCCGGCCGTGGCTTGTCCGCCAAGCCCTCCAACCGCCGCTCGACGAACCGGCGCCGCCACTTACCCACCGTCTGCGGCCAGATCCCCAGCTCGGCGGCCACTTCCTGGTTCGTCTTGCCGTCCGCACAGCCCAGCACGATCCGGCACCGCTGCGCCAGCGCCTGCGACGACTTGGCCCGCCGCGCCCAGCGCACCAGCGTCTCGCGCTCCTCATCGGTCAGCGTCACCTCGGCCACCGGTCGACCCTTGCGCACCATAGGCCCCAAACTACACTTCTTCAACGAATTTCAGGCGCAGGACACTAGCCGACGCAAGGCATGAGGGGCCCCGAAGACTTCGGACAGCTCTATTTGCGGTTACTTCACGCTGCGAGCTGCTGTTCTAGGTGCTCTGCATAGACCTGGTTCGGGGTCTTATAGCCGAGTCCTGAGTGGCGTCTGCGAGA
>NZ_JBDPLY010000109.1:0-570 GCF_039871695.1 Actinomadura sp. B10D3 | reverse complement strand
GCTCGAAGAAGATCACCGGGTCGGGGGAGGCGATCGACTGCTGGATCATCGCGTACGCGTCCACCGGGTTCGAGCAGGCCACCACCCGCAGGCCGGCGGTGTGCGTGAAGTACGCCTCCGGCGACTCGGAGTGGTGCTCCACCGCGCCGATGCCGCCGCCGCAGGGGATCCGGACGACGACCGGCAGCGACACCTTGCCGAGCGAGCGCATCCGCATCTTCGCCAGCTGCGTGATGATCTGGTCGGCGGCGGGGAACACGAACCCGTCGAACTGGATCTCCACGACCGGCCGGTAGCCGCGCAGCGCCAGCCCGATCGCCGTCCCGACGATCCCGGACTCCGCCAGCGGGGTATCGATGACGCGCTCCTCGCCGAAGTCCTTCTGCAGGCCGTCGGTGATCCGGAAGACGCCGCCGAGCTTGCCGACGTCCTCACCCATGACCAGGACCTTCGGGTCGTTCTCCATGGCCTTGCGCAGGCCTTCGTTCAACGCCTTGCCGAGGGTCAGGGTGGTCACTTCGCCTCCTCCTCGAACGACGCCAGGTAGGCGGCGAACTGCTCCTGCTCCTC
>NZ_JBDPLY010000011.1:0-231992 GCF_039871695.1 Actinomadura sp. B10D3 | reverse complement strand
GTGTCCGGTGAGCGCACACGAGCACCTCCCGGCCGGATCGACAGATCCGGTTGAGGACCCTTGGTCAGTCAGTCGGTGGGTCAGACCCCGCCGGGAGGTGCTCACCTACATCCTCACTGTCAGTCGGCGACGGTCCGCCGCTTCTCTTCGAGGCGGGACAGGGCCGCGGTGCGGGCGGACTCCAGATGGTCGCGCATGGCCCGCGTCGCCTCCGCCTGGTCGTGGGCGACGATCGCGTCGAGGATCTCGTGGTGGCAGGCACTGGAGGCCTGGATGCGCCCCGGGAGGGACAGCGTCGTCTGCATGCTCGCGTGCATCATGTCCTGCAGCACCCCGACCGTCTTCAGCAGGAAGCGGTTGCGCGCGATCTCCACGATCTTGAGGTGGAACGCCGAGTCGAGCAGCTGGAGGGTCGAGAAGTCGGGGCTCTCCGGCGTGGCGGCCTCGTCCAGCCGGTCGAGCGCCTCGCGCAGCGCGGCCGCGTCGTCGTCCGTCGCGTTGGCGGCGGCCCAGCCGACGGCCGCCACCTCCAGCACCTCGCGCATGTCGAACAGCTCCTGCAGCCCGACCTGCTCGCCGGCGATGGCGGCGCGCAGGTCCTGGGCGGCGCGCGGCGTCTCCACGAAGATCCCGCGGCCGTGCCGCACGCTGAGCTGCCCCCGGGCGGCCAGCTCCCGGACCGCCTCCCGGACCACCGGGCGGCTCACCCCCAGCAGGACGGCGAGCTCGCGCTCGGGCGGGAGGCGGTCACCCGGCTTGAGCCGCTCGGCGACGATCAGCTCGTTGATCAGGGTCACCACGCGCTCGGGCAGGTGGCCGCTCGGCTTGACCAGGCGCCAGCCCACGTCGGGTACTCCGCTACCCACCCGAGCCCCCCTTTTTCCGCATTAACGAGTCCACTTTCCGCTCGATATTACCGGCATCCACAGATCATCCGTCCCCGACCGAGCCGCCCGCTCCCGCGGTCCGGACTCGGCTCAGGTTCCTCCCTTGGTGAATTGGTTGGCGAAGAAGTAGTCCGAGCCGCTGGCGGGTATTTTCTTGATCAGACCGATCTTCTTCATGAAGCGCGCGAATGCCATGTAGCCCGTCGGTTTGGTCGAGTAGGCGATGTCCCCGGCGGTGATCTGCTGCTTCAGCTTCGCCGCGGGGACCTTCCCGCCGGACTCCGCCGAAAGGATCTGGGCGGCCTGGTCCGGGTCCTCGTTCAGCAGCTTCGCCGACGACGCGACGACGTCCTGAAGGCCCTTGACGAACTCCGGGTTGTACTTGCGGAAGTCCGACAGCACGTAGACGCCGTTGAAGGTGTGCTCGCCGAACACGTCGTAGCTGCGGACGATCGCCCGCGCGCCGCCCTGCTGCTCCTGCACCTGGTACGGCGGCGAGGTGAGATGGCCCGCGAGCTGCCCGGACAGCAGGGCCTGCAGGCCGTCCGGGTGCCCCATGGAGACGATCTGGGTGTCCAGCGCGTCGGCGTTGCCGAGCTGCTTCTCGGCCGCCTTGCGCAGCACCACCGCCTGGATCGAGTCGGGGCCGGGCATGGCGATCTTGCCCTTGCCGCGCAGGTCCGCCAGCGAGCCGTAGGACTTGGACATCAGCTGCAGGTTCGCGTTGTCCAGCGCGATGACGATCTTCCAGGGCAGCCCGTTGCTGGCGCCGACGATGAACGGGCCGATGCCGCCCGAGCCGACCTGGATGTCCCGGGAGACCATGCCGTCCCGGATGGCCGACCCCGAGTTGAGCATCCGCCAGCTGATCTTCTTCTTCGGGAACCGCTTCTCCAGCAGCCGCTGCTGCTTGGCCACCAGCAGCGGCGCGTAGCCGATCCCCGGCTGGTAGGCGATGGTGATCTCGTCGGTCGGGCCGCTGGCGCCGGCCGCGCACGCGCCCGCCGAGACCGCCAGCGCCCCCGCCGACAGCACCGCGACCAGCGCGCGGCGGGTGGGCCGAGTCATGAGTTCCAGCCCCATCTGAATCCCTTCGAGTGAGGCCGGCCGCGGGCACCGGGCGCCCGCGGCCGGGGGGGAGGGCCGTCAGGCGGTCTTGGTGCCCCACTTGACGACGGTGCGGCGCTCGATCCAGGTGAAGACCAGCTCCAGCGCGATGCCGATGAGGGCGATCGTGACCAGGCCGGCGAACACCTCGGAGGTGCGCATGAACGTCCGCGCGTCGTTGATGAAGAACCCGAGCCCGCCCTTGCCGCCGGCGACGCCGAACACCAGCTCGGCGGCGATGATCGTGCGCCAGCCGAACGCCCAGCCGGTCTTCAGCCCGGCGATGATGTTCGGCAGCGCGGCCGGGATCAGCACGTCCTTGACGATCCGCACGCCGGACAGCCCGATGTTGCGGCCGACCGCCATGATGGTCGGGTTGACGGTGCGGAACCCGTTGCTGACGTTGATCGCGATCGGCCAGATCACCGAGTTGGCGATGACGAAGATCAGCGACGTGCTGTTCATCCCGAACCACAGGATGGCCAGCGGCAGCACCGCGATCGACGGCAGCGGGTTGAGCATCGAGGTCAGCAGCACGAGGACGTCCTCGCCCAGCCGCGTCCAGGACGCCAGCGTCGTCAGCACGGCGGCGACCAGCATGCCGGCCGCCATCCCGCCGAGCAGGATCTGCAGCGTCGTCGCGGTGGATCTCAGCAGGTCGCCGCCCGCGAGCCCCTCGGCCATCGTCTTCGCGACGTCCACCGGGCCCGCGACGAGCAGCTGGTTGACGCCCGAGAACGACACGTAGGCCTGCCAGGCGGCCAGGATCAGCAGGAGGATGATCAGGCGCCGGGGCGCCACGGGCAGATCGCCCCAGGTCTTGCGGCGGGCCGGGGGGCGGCCGTGCTCCACCGGGTCGGCGGCGCCGACCGCCTTGGTCATGGCTTCGCTCATCGAACCGCTCTCCCTACTCGAACGCCATGTCGTCGGGCTCCTCGCCGTCCTCGCTCAGCAGCGACCGCAGCCGGCGCAGCGCGGCGACGAACTCCGGGGCGGTCGGGTCGTCGAGCCCGGAGACGTCGACCACCTCCCGGACCGTGGACGGCGGCGGGGTCAGCACGACCACCCGGTGGCCCACGAACACCGCCTCCTGGATGCTGTGCGTCACGAAGAGGATCGTGACGTCGTTGCGTGCGGCGACGTCCTTGAGCTCGCGCTGGAGCCGCGACCTGGTCTGCGCGTCCAGGGCGCCGAACGGCTCGTCCATCAGCAGCATCAGCGGCTGGAGGGCCATCGCCCGGGCGATCGCCACCCGCTGCTTCATTCCGCCCGACAGTTGGTGCGGGTAACGGTCGGCGGCGTGGACGAGCCCCATCAGCTCCAGGTACTCGTCGGCAAGCCGCTTGGCCTCCTGCTTGCCGCGGCCGTTCACCCGCAGCGGGTAGCTCAGGTTCCCCTCCACCGTGTGCCACGGGAAGAGCTGGTCGAACTCCTGGAAGACGACCGCGCGGTCGGGCCCCGGCGCGAGGCTCGTCCGCCCGGAGATCCGCACGGTCCCGCCGGACGGCTCGATGAACCCGGCGATCGTCTTCAGCAGGGTGGACTTGCCGCACCCGGACGGCCCGAGCAGCATGATGTTCTCGCCCGGATAGATGTCGAAGCTCACGTCCTGGACCGCCGTCTGGAACCGGCCGTCCGTCTCGTAACCGACGCGCGCGCCCTGCACCGTGAGCAACGGCTCTCCGGCGGAGCGCTCCGCGGTCGCGTCCACTTTCATTGCGATACCTCACTCCTTGGGGTGGGGGAGGAAGAGGTCATGCCTCAGCGTTCCCGGCTCGGTTTCCTGCCTCGTTGGTCGGTTGGTCGGTTGGCCGGTTGGTCGGGGTAGGTCGGTGAATTCGTCGAGTACGGTCGCGGCTCAACCGGCCGCGCGGAACAGGGTGACGGCCCCGATGACCAGCAGCACCAGCAGCGTGCCGCGGAGCCCCGCCAGCATCCGGCGCTGGCCCGCCGGATCGGTCCAGTAGTCGCGGACGACGGCCACCGCGGCCGCGCCCACATGCGCCAGGGCCGCGACCAGCAGCAGCCCGTCCCACACCACCCAGAGCGCCGAACTCCAGCGCCGGGCGATGAACGACGCGTCGGTCTGCGCCACGTCGTTCACCAGATGGGTCACGGCGAAGTGCCCGAGCGCCAGCACCGCGAGCAGCACGCCGGTGCCGCGGATCAGCAGGAAGCCCCGGCCTCCGAGCCGGCCGCCCGCGCGGGTGCGGGTCGTCGTCGTTTCCACGGTGTCCTCGTCCTCCTCTCTAGCCCGCCAGCGCCGGCCACATGATCACCACGGCGCCGCCGAGCGTGATCACGGCCGTGAGGCCGGCGACCAGGTCCAGCAGCCGGGCCGCCCCCACCGGCCCGACGTCCCACAGGTCGATCGCCACCAGCCGCAGCCCGTTCAGCGCGTGGAAGCCCAGCGCCGCCAGGAGCCCGCACTCGAACACCCGCATCGGCACCGTGGAGTACAGCTCGTGGACGTCGTCGTACAGCCGCGGCGACCACGCGTACGCGCTCACGTCGAGGATGTGCAGTGCCAGGAACGCGAAGACGGCGAACCCGCTGACCCGATGGGCGTAGAAGGCCCACCGGTTGCCCTCGGCTCGGTCGTAGGACCGGCGCGCCAGGCGGCTTCGTACGAAGGCGCCCACATGGGTTCCGCCGTCGGTGCGGCGCGCGCCCACGGCCACCATTCCGGTGAACGCGATGATGGCGGCGGTGACGACCGTGAACCCCGTCAGGAAGACCAGTTGCGCGATCATCGGCCGGCCTCCCGCGGATGCAGCCGTCCGTACTCCACCGGCCGTGTCGTGAGGCCCGGCGCGTCTCCGCCGGCCTGGCTCGCGACGATGTAGCGGAGCCCGCCGTCGTCCTGCGGGTCGGGGAAGTCAGAGCGAGCGTGCGCCCCCCGCGTCTCCTCCCTGGCCAGCGCGGACTCGACGATGACGCGGGCGACGGTGAGCTGGTTGACCAGGTCGAGCGACTCCTGCCAGGCCGGGTTGAACGCCGCCGGGCCGGGGACCGACAGCCGGTCCGCGCGGTCGGCGAGCTTGGCCAGCCGCTCCCGCGCGTCCTCCAGCCGGTCCCGCCGCCGGACGACGCCGCAGTTCTCCCACATCAGGTCCTTGAGCTCGGCGGTCAGCGGGTAGGGCAGCTCGCCGTCCCCGGCGCGCAGCGGCGCGGTGGCCCTGGAGAACGACGCCTCCACCGTCTCCGGATCGGCGTCGCCGAGCGCGTGCTCGCGGGCCAGTCGGGCCGCCGTGTCTCCGGCCCGTGCGCCGTACACCGTCGACTCGGCGACACCGTTGCCGCCGAGGCGGTTCGCGCCGTGGACGCCGCCCGCGTCCTCCCCCGCGACCAGCAGGCCGGGCACCTCGGTGCGGCAGTCCGTGTCGATGATCACGCCGCCCATGTGGAAGTGGGCGGTGGGCGACACCTCGACGGGCTTGCGGGCGAGGTCGCCGCCGAACAGCCGGGTGCGCTCCACCATGCCGGTGAAGGTGCGCTCGACCCAGTCGGCGCCGAGGTGCGAGATGTCGATGAACACGCCGCCGGCCTCGGTGCCGCGCCCCTCGATGATCTCGGTGTAGCTCGCGCGGGCGACGACGTCCCGGGTGGAGCGCTCCATCCGCTCCGGGTCGTAGCGCTCCATGAACCGCTCGCCCCGGGCGTTGTACAGGTGCGCCCCGGCGCCGCGCAGGCCCTCCTCCAGCACGGCTCCCGTCATCCGGGAACGTCCGGTGAGCAGGCCCGTCGGGTGGAACTGGAGCATCTCCATGTCGCGGACCGGCAGCCCGGCGCGCAGGCACATCGCCACTCCGTCGCCGGTCTTCTCCCGCGCGGGCGCGGCGATCCGGTACATCGTCGCGGCGCCGCCGGTCGCGACGACCACGACCCTGGCCCGGACGAGCAGGAACCGTCCGGTCTGCACTTCCAGGCAGGTCAGCCCGGCGAGCCGCCCCCCGGCGTCGAAGACCAGGTCGAGCGCCCGCACGTCCTCCAGCTCGCGCGCCGCGATGCGCAGCATCTGGTCCCGCAGCCGGCTCATGATCTCGATGCCGGTGAGGTCGCCGCGGTGCACCGTCCGGTCGAACGACTGGCCGGCGAACGCCTTCTGCTTGATCCGCCCGTCCGGGCGCCGGTCGAAGAAGCAGCCGACCCGGGTCTCCAGCTCGCGGATCACCTTCGGGGCGTCGTTGACCAGGGTCCAGGCGAGGTCCTGGTGGTTGAGGTACTTGCCGCCCGCGAGGGTGTCGCGGAAGTGGGCGTCCACCGAGTCCGCGGGGTCGAGGACCGCGTTGAACCCGCCCTGCACCATGCGGGTGCAGCCGGAGCGGCCGACGGCGCCCTTGCTGATGACGGTGATGTCGAGCCCGGGGTCGGCCTCGTGGCAGTGCAGCGCGCACATCAGGCCCGCGCCGCCGCTGCCCACGATCGCGACGTCGGTGACGACCTCCTCGTAGTCCGGCGTGTCAGCCGTCATCGCGACCGCCTCCCTTGCGGAGCCGCCGGATCGACCGGGCGGGGTCGAGTCCCTTCGGGCAGGAGCCCGTGCAGCCGTAGATGTAGTGGCACCGGTCGACGCCGTCGGCCCCGGCGACCAGTTCCCGGCGCTGTGCCGTCGCCGTGTCGCGCGAGTCCTGGATGAGGACGAGGGCGCGGTTGAGCGCCGCCGGGCCCAGGAAGGTGCGCGGCTGTCCGGCGATGCCGCAGCTGGAGAAGCACGCCCCGCACTGGATGCAGTCGAGCGCGGGATCGATGGCCTGCCGTTCCGGCGAGTCCGGCGGGATCACGGCCGGGTCGCCGCCGACGGCGTCCTCGTCCGGGACCACGTACGGGGTGATGCGCGCCCACTGCTCCCAGAAGGGGGTGGTGTCGGTGATGAGGTCCCGCACGACGGGGAAGCCCGCGGCGGGGTCGAGCCGGATGCGGGTGGCGTCCTCCGGCAGGACGGTCTGGCACGCCAGCGCGGAGCGTCCGTTCACCCGGAGCGTGCACGTCCCGCACATGGCGACGCGGCAGGAGAAGCGGAATCCCAGCGAGGGCTCGTGCTCCCGCTGGATGGCCAGCAGGACGTCGAGCACGGTCATCGGGTGGAACGTCTCGACCCGGAACTCGGCGGGCGCGCCGGGGTCGGAGCGGGCCACGCGGACGAGGAGGGTCATGCAGGTCCTTTCTGCTCGCTGTCGGCACCATCCGCGGCGGGCGCTCCGCCGGGGCCGCGGCCCGCGGCCCGGGTCCGCAGGTCGTCGAGGACGGCCGCGTCGACCTCGATCTCGTCGTCGTCGCCCAGTTCGTCGGGCGCGCTGCGGCCCGTGCCGGGCACCCGGCCGCCGGCCGCGGCGATCTGGTCCGCCAGGGCGGCGAGGCGGTCCCGCGCGGCGGCGCCGCCGTCCTCGGGGTCGCCGAGGGACGGGTCGAGCGCGAGGACGAGGTGGGCGATCCGCTGCGGCCTCCCCCGGTCGCCCTCGGCGAACGGGTCGGCCACGTCGCGGGACAGGTGCGGCCCGACGAGGCCGCCGGTCAGCGCCTCGACCATGAAGGCGAGGGCGTAGCCCTTGGCGCCGCCGAGCGGAGCCAGCATCCCGGCCAGCGCCTCCCGGGGGTCGGTGGTCGGCCTGCCGTCCCGGTCGAGGGCCCAGCCTTCGGGCAGCGTCTCCCCCGCCTTCGCCTTGGCCCCGACCTTGCCCCGCGCGACCGTGCTGAGCGCCAGGTCGACCACTGCGGGACGGGGCGAGAGCGGTATCCCGGCCGCGATGGGCGAGGTCGACAGAAGCGCCCGGTCGCCTCCCCACGGGGGAAGGGCCGCGGGGCCGTTGGAGAAGACGAGGCCGAGCCGTCCGGCGCGGGCGATCTCCAGCGCGTACACGCCGAGGGCTCCGCAGTGACCGCTGTCGCCGACCGCGACCGCCGCCACCCCGTACCGTCCGGACCGTTCCACCGCCGTCCCGGCGGCGGTGGCGACCTGCCAGTGCCCGAGCCCGCCGCCGCCTTCGAGGAACACCAGAGGGCCGGTGTCGACGCGGGTCTTCAGCTCGGCGTCCGGGGGATGCCCGCCGGCCGCCATCCGGTCGAGGTAGTGCGGCAGCCGGAACAGGCCGTGGGAGCCGATGCCCCAGGCGTCCGCCAGGGTGATCGCCCGTGCGGTCGCCTCCGCCCGCTCCTCCGCGAGCCCGGCGCCGGACAGCAGGTCATGAGCGAGCCGGCGCGCCGTCCCCAGCTGGATCTTCATCGGCGGCCTCCCTGGACGGGCGTGACGGCGTGGGCGGGGGCGCGGTCGTCGAGCACGGCCTCGATGTCGTCGCAGAGGATCTGCGCGATCCGGGCCTGGGACTGGACGGTGATGCCCGCGACGTGGGGCGTGAGGACGACGTTGGGCATCCCCTCCAGAGGCCCCGCCGCCGGGGGTTCGGCGGCGCGGACGTCCAGGGCGGCGCCGGCCAGGCGACCGCTTTCCAGCGCCTCTGCCAGAGCCCGCTCGTCCACCACCTCGCCGCGTCCGACGCTGACCAGGATGGCGCCGGGCTTGCAGCGGGCGAGGAGGTCCGCATCCAGGAGACCGGTCGTGGCCTCGGTCGCCGGGAGATGGACGCTGAGCACGTCCGACTCGGCGACGGTGCGTTCCAGGGGCAGCAGTTCGATGCCCAGCTCGCGGATGCCGGGATGGTCGTCCGGGATATAGGGGTCATAGGCGACGACCCGCATGCCAAGGCCGCGGGCGAGACGCGCCGTGGCGCGGGCCGTGGCGCCGGCGGACAGCAGGCCCCACGTCCCGCCCGCCAGCTCGCGGCCCGGGACCCGGCGCCACGTGCCCGCCCGGACCTCCCGGTCGAGTTCCAGGACGCGGCGGGACACGGCGAGCGCCAGGCCGAGCGTGTGCTCGGCGACGCTGGCCGCGTTGGCGCCCCGCGCCGCGACCACGGTGACGCCGAGCTCGGCCGCGGCGTCCAGGTCGATGTTGTCCAGCCCGGCCCCGGCCCGCGCCACCACGCGCAGGCCGGGCGCCGAGCGGAGCAGCTCGCGCGTCACCCGGGTGCGGTTGCGCACCACGAGGGCGCCGGCCTCGCCCGCGACGGCCCGCAGCCGGTCGGGCGCGGACCAGACGCCGGGGTCGCGGAGCACGCTGCGGCGGCCGGCGAGCGCCTCGAACGGCGCGCCCCACACGTCCTCGACGACCGCGACGTCCACTCCCATGTCAGGCGCTCTGGTAGAGGCGCGTCAGCACGAACTCGCGGTGCCCGAGGGACTCGGCGCAGGTGAGGCGGCCGTTGACGGTGCGGTCGATGACCTCCATCAGGCCGTCGCCCGCCTCGGGGAGCGTGATCTCCCGCCGCAGCAGGCCCGAGCAGTCGAAGTCCATGTGCTCGCCCATGTTCGCCGCGGTGGACGGGTTGGCCGTCAGCTTGATCACCGGCTCGATGGGGTTGCCGATGACGTTGCCCTGGCCCGTGGGGAACAGGTGGATCGCCGCGCCGCCGGCCGCCATCAGCGTGATGCACTCGGCGGCGGCCGAGGAGGTGTCCATGAAGTACAGGCCGGGACCCGACTCCGGCTCCTCCGCGGGGCCGAGCGCGCCGATCACCGGCTTGGACCCGGTCTTGGCGATGTTGCCCATCGCCTTCTCCTCGATCGTGGACAGCCCGCCCGCGATGTTGCCCTGCGTGGGCTGGGAGCCGAGCAGGTTGGCGCCGGTCCGCTCGATCATCGCCAGGTAGTCGTCGTAGATGCCCTGGAACCTGGCCCGGACCTCGTCGTTCACGCAGCGGTCGGCGATCAGGTGCTCGCCGCCGGTCAGCTCGCTCGTCTCGCCGAACAGCACGGTGCCGCCCGCGTCCACCCACCGGTCGACCGCCTCGGCCGTGGTCGGGCAGGACCCGAGCCCGCTGGTGGTGTCGGACTCGCCGCACTTGATCGACAGCATGATCTCGCCGCGCTCGACGCGTTCGCGGGCCCGCTCGCTGTCCTCCTGGAGGAACCGCTGGGCGATCCGGGACGCCCGCTCGATGGTGCGCAGGTCGCCGACGCCCTCGATGGCGACGCCCTCGACCCGCTTGCCGGTCTTGGCGATGCCCTCGACGACCCGGTTCGTCCAGTTCGGCTCGATGCCGATGACGACGACGCTGCCCACGTTGGGGTTGCGTCCGGTGCCGATGAGCGTGCGGAAGGTCAGTTCGAGGTCCTCGCCGAACTGGAGCCGCCCGTAGGCGTGCGGCAGGGCGAGGGTGCCGGGCACGACCTTCGCGACCGCCTCGGCCGCCGCGTTCGACAGGTCGTCGACGGGGAGGATGACCGTGTGGTTCCGGATGCCGACCGTGCCGTTCTCCCTGCGGTATCCCGTCAGGCCATGCTGTTCTGCCACCGCGCGCTCCTCACGTTGTGAACATGGACGTACTCGCCCTTCCTGATGTCCGCGGACGCGACCGCGGTGCGGGCCCCGTACTCCCGCACGTCCTCGCCCTGCCGGATGTCGACGAGGGCGACCTTGTGCCCGAGCGGGATGTCCTGGAGCACCTCCAGGTCGACGGCGTCCGGCCCGCGCAGGTAGCCGCACTGCGCCGGGCCGGCCGGGACGTCCCGGACCGCGACCGCGACCGAGTCCCCCTCGTAGTGAGCGAGGAAACCGGGTGGCTGATTCACTCTTGCCTCCGAAAGGTAAGACCTCTTACCCCCGGCACAGTAGGCACGTGCCCGGCCATGGTCAACGCCTGGGCGGCATCCGATTTTCAGGTAACCCTCTGAACTGGGAAAACGCAAAAGAGACGGAAGGTCCGCGCCAGCACTCGGTCATCGGCCGCTCGACGGCCGTGCCGCGGGCACCATGCGGTCGTGGACGAGCAACCGGGCACCGGGACGACCGTGATCCGCGACGTACGGATCTTCGACGGGGTGAGCGACCGCGTCCGCACCGGCCACGTGGTCACCGCGGGGACGAAGATCAGGTCGGTGGGCGACGGCGACCCGCCCGCCACCGGCGCCGCGGCGACGGTCATCGACGGGCGCGGGATGACGCTCATCCCCGGGCTCAGCGACGCCCACGCCCACGTCCTCCTGGCCGGCGCCGCGCAGAGCGAGCTGATGCTCGGCGGCACGGGCCTCGCCTACCTCAAGGGCGCGGCGGAGGCGCACGCGATGCTGATGCGCGGGTTCACGACCGTCCGCGACATGGCCGGCGACACCGGCGACCTCAAGCACATGATCGACGCCGGCGCGCTGCCCGGGCCGCGGATCTATCCGAGCCAGGCGGGGCTGTCGCAGACCGGCGGGCACGGCGACTTCGGCATGGTCTACGACGTGCCGACCGCCCTCGGCGGGACGGCGACGCGCGCCGAGACGCTGGGGCTGATGCGGGTCGCCGACGGCACGGCCCAGGTGCTGGCGGGCGTGCGCGAGCAGCTGAAGAAGGGCGCCTCGCAGATCAAGATGATGGCGGGAGGCGGGGTCGCGTCCGCCTACGACCACCTCGACGTCCTGCAGTACACGCCGGACGAGCTGCGCGCCGGGGTGCGGGCGGCGGCCGACTGGGGCACCTACGTGGCGGTGCACGTCTACACCGGCGCCGGAATCCGCCGGGCGGTCGACGCCGGAGTGCAGGTGATCGAGCACGGGCACCTGGCCGGCGAGGACGACATCGCGCTCCTGGCGGATCACGGTGTCTGGCTGTGCATCCAGCCGTTCGCCGAGAGCGACCACTCCTACGCGGACCCGGCGTCCGCCGAGAAGAACCGGCAGGTCTGCGAGGGGGTGGAGCGCGTGTTCGGCTGGACCCTGAAACACGAGGTGCGGATCGCCTTCGGCACCGATCTGATGCTCGACCCCGGCCGCAGCGCCAGGCAGAGCGAGATGCTCGTCCGCCTGGCCGGGCTGGCGGGCGGCCCTCTGGCGGCGTTGCGGATCGCGACGTCCGGCAATGCCGAGTTGTTCCGCAAGTCCGGGCCCCGCGATCCATACCAGGTCCCGACCTCCGCTGACGTGGCCGCCTACGGGGACGGGCCCCACGTGGCCCGTCTGGGCGTCATCGCCGAGGGAGCGTGGGCCGACCTGCTCCTGGTCGACGGAGACCCCACCCGTGACCTGCGTCCGCTGGCCGACCCCGGCACCAATCTGAAGGTCATCATCAAGGACGGCCGTATCTACAAGAACACCTTGGCCTGACGGACGAGCAGCGGTCAGTCTTGCCAGTAGAACAGCAGATTGCGGATCCTCAACGGGTCGCGTATGCCGAAGTAATAGACCGCCAGACCCGTGAATACGGTCGCGCCGAGCTCCTTGCCGATGTGCCGGAAGCCCGACATCTGCAGGAGCGCCTTCACCTCTTCGTGCTCGTCGCGCAGCATGAAGAAGGGACCGAGGGTACTCAGGTAAACCTTCCCCGCATCGGTGGAGATGACATGGTAGGTGCTGCTGCCCTGTCCATAATCCTGGTGCGCTGACAGGGGTTTCTGCGGTTTCAGACCCCAGGCGCGGAGCGCCCTGAACGCGAAGTCGAGCCGTTTCTCGATGAGGTCGTCCCTATCCTCGGAAGGCAGCGATGGTCCGAGGAGAGCGGCCTCCACCAGCCACCGGGGGTCGGTATCGCGCTGACCTGGCGCGTAGTGACGGACGATCGCCTCGCGGACGTCCGACGGCACGCCCGGCAATTCGATCCGCGGTGAGCCGGCCTCTTCCCACAGAGGCCGGATGTCGTGGCCGCGCTTATGCAGCACGGCCAGCGCCCAGACGTGACCGGGCCGGTTCTCCCGGACGGTCACCAGGAGTTCCTCATCAGCGCCGCGCGATTCGATCAGCAGGTCGTACGCCTTCCGGGCGACCAGAGCGGAGTCGTCCCCGAGGCAGAAGGTGATGTCGCCGCCCGCACGCCGATGGCACCGCAGGCCCAGCAGCCGTTCCGCCGGGGAGCGTCCATGCCTCGCGAGCGCTTCCGTTGAGTCGCGACCGAACGCGGAGAGCACGGCGGCATGACCTCGTGCTCTGATCAATGCCTCTATGGCCTGCTCTGCTTCGGTGCGCTCGGTCCACCAGGGGTCCGTGGCCCGCTCGGCGAGTGCCTCGACGGCACTCGCGTCACCGTCCATCGCGCGAGCCAGCGATATCGCCGGGCTGAGAGAGTCGCTCGCCCGCTCCTCGGCGTCGATCTCGCACGTTCGCAGCCAGGAGAGCAGGTCATCGGCTTCCCGCGTGCCGGGCATGCTCAGCACGGACATCAGAACGGGGTTGCGCACCTCGAAGTCGACGGTCGCGTCACGCCCGCATTCCGCGAGCGCGGCGGCATGTTCGGGCGGCACCCGCCCGAGGAGCGCCCGCGCGCAGAGGGCTCTGCGATACCGGAACTCGTGCGGATCGAGGATGAGGCCGACGAGCGGGTCCGCCGGGACCGGGGCCAGCCGCCGCAAGATGGCCTCCAGCGGTTTGTATCGCACGTTCGAAGCGGCGAGGAACCTGAGCCGCTCCCGATCAGACATCATGGCGCGCCGTCGCGCCGGATCCGCGGATTCCACGGACGATCACCTCCCACACCTCGGGCGGCACCGCCAGCACCTCGACCTGGGGAGGGCCGAGCAACTCCCACAGGGGGCGGATGTCGTGTCCCCGCTGGTGGAGGAGCGCCAGCGCCCACAGATACCCCGGCCGGCCTTCTTCCGCCATCGCCGTCAGCGCACCGTCGTCCCCGCGACCACCCGCCAGCAGCTCGTAGGCCGCCTCGCTGACGACGGCGGAGTCGTCGCCGAGGCAGAAGGTGATGTCGCCGTCCGCGCGCCAGAGGAGACGGAGGCCCAGCAGGCGGTGCGCCGGGTACGCCCCCGAGCGCGCCAGTTCCTCAGGCGAGCCCGCACCGAGCATCGCGAGCACGGCGGGCAGGCCGCGCAGCTCGATCAGCAGCTCGATCGCATGCTCGCCTTCCTCGCGCATGTAGTCCCACGGCGCCGAAGCCAGGACGGTGAGCACGCCCAGTGCCTGGGCATCGCCCGCCTTGGCATCGTCCAGGAGATCCCACGACCCCAGATCCTCTGCGACGTAGAAGTCGTTCCGTTCCAGCGCCATCGCACGGAGTGCGTTGCGGAAAGGGCGACCCGTGTTCAGCGCGGCGACCAGGGACGTTCCGATCGGGGCGTGGCTGTGGCCGCGGCTGGAGCAGGCCAGGTCGATCAGTGCGGCGGCCCGCTCGGCGGGCACCCGCCCGACCAGCGCCTCGGCGCACGTCGCCCGGTGGCCGGGCGCCTCCTCGTCGTCGAGGACGAAATCGGCGATCGCGACGGCCGGGATCTCCGCCAGCCCACGCTGGACGGCCTCCGGCTCAGGAACGTCCCACGGATGGAAGAGCGCCCTCAGACGCTCGCGATCGTCTTCCATGGCCACGAATTGTCGTTTCGCACCGCTGCCGAACGCAACACCTTGTGACCCACATACACCACAGGGTGCACGGAATTCGCCACCCCCGGATGTACGCACGGCCCAGGCCCGCGTTCATAGCGTTCCGTGTTCGGCGACGACGGAGGACACCTGGTCGGGCAGACCGCCGAGGCGCGCCGGGCCGCCGGTCTCGACGGCGCCCGCGAGCTCGTGGCGGCCCTCCGGGGACGTCCCCGATCATCGCTCAACGCCCACCTGCTCGGGGCCGGGGAGCCGGCGTGAGCGGGAAGAGGCATGGCGTCCTTATGATCAACCCCATGCTTCTGCCGTTCGACCGCTACTGCGATGAGATCGTCGCCCAGACCGAGTTGCTCAGGGCGCACGCGAAGGGCACCGACATGACCGCGCCGGTGCCTTCCTGTCCCGGGTGGAACGTCGGCCAGGTGCTCCGGCACGTCGGCGGCGACCACCGGTGGGCCGAGACGGTCGTCCGGACGCGGGCCACCGACCCCGTCTCCGACGCGGCGGCCAACGACCTCGCCGGATACGCCGACGAGGACTGGGCGGTCGTGGATCCGTGGCTCGCCGAGGGAGCCGCCCGGCTGGCCGCGTGCCTGCGCGAGGCCGGGCCGGACGTGGAGGTGTGGAACCCGTCCGACATCGACCGCCGGACCGCCGACTTCTGGGCCCGCCGCATGACGTTCGAGACCGCCGTGCACCGGGCCGACGCCGCGCTGGCGACCGGGGCCGAGTACACGCTCGACGAGAACGTCGCGCTCGACGGCGTGGACGAGTGGATGGAGTTCGCCACCGTGCCGGAGGCGTACGAGACCGGACCGGACGCGCCCGGTCTGCTCGGCCCCGGCCGCACCCTGCAATTCCACGCGGGCGAGGCGCGGTGGCTGGTCGACCTCACCGGGGCCGAGCCGACGTCCCAGCGCGGCGGTTCCGCCGACGAGCCCGCGGTGACCGTGCGAGGGTCGGCAACGGACGTCCTCATGCTCCTCTACCGGCGGCCCGCACCCGGCGTCGAGGTGGACGGCGACGCGGGCCTGCTCGACCTGTGGCTGACCCGCACCGGGTTCTGGCTGGCCTGAGCCGCTGTCAGCGGGCGGCCTCGCGCGCCCGGTCCGCCCGCGTCCACGGCCAGGTGATCAGCGCCCAGCCGAGCAGGATGATGGCGGCCTCGACCAGGATGTACCACGGCCAGGGGCCCATCAGGTCGAGCACCGACCCGGTGTCCGGCTTCTCGTTGAGGTAGCCGTAGTTGGTCCCGGCGATCAGGTTGAACACGAACGTGGCGACCGCCCAGATCGCCGTGAGGGCGGACGCGAACCGGTAGCTTTCCCAGTCCGGGCGCATCCCGAGGCCCCACGTCAGGTACACCGCGGCCCACACGATCATCAGGTGCATCCCGAAGAAGCCCAGGTAGGCGATGTCCGGGTAGTCGTTGTTGTTCAGCGCGGGGGTGAGCAGACCCTGCACCGACAGGGTCAGGCCCCAGTAGTACGTCAGCGCGAAGGAACGCCTGCCGAGCGTCCAGAGCGCGACGACCGCGGCGGGCCACGCCAGGTCGCACAGTTGCAGCGGCAGGGATCCGCCGAGCCTGAACTGCCCGGGCAGCAGCGAGTGCAGCTGGGTGCCGATCATCACGTAGACGATCGCGAGGGCGTACGCCCTGCCGAAGCCTCTGGCCTGCTCCCCGGGTTCGGGACCCGCCGTCCGCTGCGCACGGCCGAGCAGCACCAGCCCGGCGCATCCGATCGCGAAGAACCCGAGTGCCGCCCAGTGCGACGGCCCGTACGCGGCGAATCGTTCGACGGCGGTCACCACACGTGATGCTAACCACACCCGCTCCGGCTTCGGGAAGTGCGGGGTGCCTTGCGGGCATCACTCGGCGGCGGGCGGGGTGATCAGGCGCCAGGCCTTCGGGCGCAAGGTCCACGTGCGCTTCGTGAAGGGGCCGGACACCTCGCCGTCGCTGTTGATCCGGAAGTCCTCGCCGCTGAGGGTGACGCTGCACGCCGTGCTGTGCAGGACGTCGTCCCTGAAGCGGTGGGTTCCCTGCCGCAGGTGCATGGCGTAGGCGACCCGCGCGAACGGTCCGGTGGCGGCCGAGACGACCAGTTCCAGCTTGCCGTCCCCCGGGTGGCCGTCCGCCGCGAGCTGGGCCGTACCGCCGGCGATGCCGGACGCGTTGCTCAGCGCCACCATCAGGAACTTGCCCTCGGCGACGGGCTCGCCGTCCGCCTCGACCTTCATCCGCCATCCGGAGTGCCGCAGGCCCGCCAGGGTCGCGCCCACCGGGAACGCGGCGGCCTTCAGCCGCGGCTTGAACCGCGTGGCGCTCGCGGCGGCGGCCGCCCCGATGCCCGCGTGGACGGCGTTGAGCGTCGTGTGGCCGTCCTCGTCCACGATCAGGTCCAGCTCGCGCCGGCCGCCGTCCAGCAGGAGGCGGGCGGCGTCCTCGGGGTCGAGCGGGATGCCGAGGTTGCGGGCGAGATCGTTCCCGGTGCCCATCGGCACGAGGCCCACCGTCCGGTCGAGCTCGCCGCGCCGGTACAGGACGCCGACCAGGCGGTTGATGGACCCGTCGCCGCCGGCGGCCACGGCGACCGCGTGGCGGTCGCCGTCCAGGGCCCGGTCGAGGTCGCCGGACGACGCGGACGGGCAGACGGTCACGTCCCGCCCGGCGTCGCGGAGGAGGCCGGCGACCTTCTCCACGGTCTCGGCGTCATGGGTGCCGGCGTTGGCGTTGGTGAAGAGAAGCATGGTCCCTCGGGTCGGCGGACGGGAACCTCCGGGAGGCGCTGCGGGCCGGAGGGCGCGGGGGTGCCCGCGCGACCGATGCCTTCCCCTTCATGTCCGGATAATTCCGGCGCCACCCTTCATGGGGCCGGGGAGTAGCTCTCCAGATCGCCCTCGCGCGCCTGGACCGGGACGTTCAGGGTCCCGCTGCCGGCCCGCTCGAACCGGAAGGTGATCGGGACGAACTGCCCGGACTGCACGGCCTGCTTGAGCCCGTGCAGGACGATCGTGGGCTTGGGTCCGATCTGCACGTCCTCGCCGGCGGGAAGGCCGATCGTCCCCCCGACGATCTCGGCGGAGGAGGCCTGGGACGACGAGACCGCCGTCAGCCGGTCGGTGCCCGCGGGGGGCTCGGGGCCCCCGGACGCGTCGGCGGTCTCGGCGTCGCTGGGCGAGTTGACCAGCGTCATGTAGACGGGCACCGACTCGCCCCGCGGGATGGTCTCGCCCTCCTGCCCGCCGAGGACGAAGAGGTCGCGGATGTCGACCGCCCCGATCTGCCCTGAGATGCCGGCGGCGGGCGACACATCGGTCTCGGTCGGGTCGTCACTGCATCCCGCGAGGAGCGCACCGGCCAGCAGCGCCGCCACCGCCGGGACGGCGAAGGCGCGGGCGAGCTGCGCGACGTCCATCGTTCCCCCGACCTGAGATACCTCCGAACTGGCGAAGGATTCCTCGGCGCCGTGTCGATCAAACCCATGCGCGCGTAAAGGCGAATCCACGGGCGGCGCCGCCGGCGTCAGGCTTCGCGGTGGGTGACGCGGATTTTCGACTGGCCGTGCGGGAGTTCTTCCCAGTCGTCCATGAAACGGGCGCTGAATCCGTGGCGCTCGGCCAGCGCGATGAGCGTTTCGGTGCGGTAGTAGAAATCTTCGCGCAGGACGTGGTGCTCGGTTCCCTCGGTGCGGTCGAAGGTGAAGTCGAAGAAGCCGTCGGGAGCGAGAACGCGCCCGACGTGGGCGAGGCATTCGTCGATGACCTCGATGGGCGAATGGCTGAAGACGCTGTGCGCGTGCACGATCGTGAAGTAGCCGGACGGCAGGAACTTCAGTTTCAGGTCGTCGACGAGCATCAGGTGCGGGATCTTCTCGCCCAGGTCGTGGCGGACGAGCGTGTTCTGCGCGGCGAGCAGGATGTCGGGCGAGATGTCGATGCCGTAGTAGTTCCCGGCGTCGAGGTGGTCGATGAAGCGCCAGCCGGCCCGCAGGTTCCCGCAGCCGATCTCCAGGATCCGGTCGTCCGGCTTGAGGCCGTGTTTGAGCAGGTAGTCGAACTGCATCTGGCCGAGCGCGAGCCAGCGCTCGTGGGAGCGGCTCCCGACGGCGGCCTCCGGGTTCCGCGCCGTGTCGGACTTCATGACGGCCCGGTAGTAGGCGATGTGGTTCCGGCTGGAAACGCGGAATTTCACATCGCGGGCGAGCCGCGACAGATACGACCTGATCTTGTCCGGGTTCCGTACGGCATATCGGATCTTGTAGGCCAGGCTCGCGCGGTTCCTGCGGGTGGTCGGCAGCGGTCCGGTCATCAGGCTCATCCCCCATGAGCACCCGTGTGGTGAGTGCTGGGTGCCTTACCCTGCCGCCGCGCCCGGCAAGCGCGGGCTCGCGGAATAGTCGGCGAAACGGTCGTCGATCTCGGACGCGGTCAGACCGAAGTCTTCCAGAGAGTACCGATGTGCCGGTTTTGCGGCACCGGTGGCGCTCGCGCGGTGGAGTTCCGTCATGGCGGTTCGGGCCTCGCCGGTGAAGGGCAGCCCGAATCGGGTATAGACGCCTTCGACCGTTCCGATGGGGTCGCGGACGAAATCGTGGTAATAGACGTCCGCGAACTGCACGGGATCGCGGCGGGCGCGTTCGGCGCGGAACCGGTCGAGGCCCCGGCTCCACAGGTCGAACTGGTCGCGGCCGATCGTGGCGCCGGTGAACACGTCCGACCATCCGGCGGTGGCGTGCGCGGCGAGGCTGCACATCGACGCCATCGCGGTGCGCGGGGAGCGGTGCGTCTGGACGATCAGCGCGTCGGGGTAGACGTCGAGCAGCGCGTCCAGCGCGAACAGGTGGCTGGGATTCTTCAGCACCCAGCGGCGCCCCGCGTCGTTGAGGCCGATGAGCTGGAGGTTGCGCCGGTGGCGGCGGTAGGCGTCCGTCCAGTCCTGCTCGGCGAGCCACGCCGAGTAGGTGGGCAGGTGGGCGAGGCATTCGAACGAGATGGACAGCATGCTCTGGCGCAGGAGCTGCCAGCATTCCTCGACCGAGTCCGCCGAGATGTAGTGGACGCCCATGAACTCCGGGTTCTCGACGTGGTGCCGGCGGTAGCCGGCGTCGATCGCCTGGAAGACCGGGTCGTCGGCCCAGGTCTCGCGCGGAGGACGGGGCTGCGGCACCTCGGCTAGCCACAGATCGAGGCCCTGGTGGGCCGGGTCGGCGGTGAGGAGCCGGTGCAGGGCGGTGGTGCCGGTGCGGGGCAGGCCGGTCACGAAGATGGGCCGCTCGATGGGCACCTCGGCGTGTTCGGGATGACGACGCCAGGCCGCCTCGGAGAACTGCCGCGCGGCGAGAGCGCCGCGCAGCATCGCCCGCTGCGCCTTGTTGCCGAACGGCGTGAGCCCCGCGTCCTTGACGAGCGACTCCAGGAGGACGCGCAGGCCTTCCATGTACTCGTCGCCGCCGAAGTCGTCCATGCCGGTGACTTTCCTGGCGGAGGCGTGCAGGTCCTCGACGGTCCCCACGCTGTCGCGGCCGTTCGCCATCGGTGCGCCCTTCCTAGTGGTGCCACTCGCCGGAATTGACGTCCAGGCATTGGCCGGTGACGGCGCGCGCCAGCGGCGACAGCATGAACACCACGGTGTCTGCCACCTCGTCGGGCTCGGGCAGTTTCCGCAGGTCCGTGGTCGCGGCGTTCTCGTCGTACACCTGCTGTGGCGGGACGCCGCGCTTCTCCGCGAGGTGGTTGAAGTACCACTTGAGGTTCGGAGCCCAGATGTAGCCCGGCGCGATGGTGTTGACGCGGATGCCGCGCGGGCCGAGTTCGGTGGACAGGTTCTGCGCCATGGCGAGCAGCGCCGCCTTGGCCATCTTGTAGGCGCCGAACGTCCGCCTCGAATGGCGCAGCACGGCCGAGTTGACCATCACGACCGAGCCGCCGGTCTCCTCCAGCGCCGGGACGAACAGCCGGGTGAGGTGCAGCGCGGCCAGCACGTTGGTCTCGAACCCGGCGCGCACGGCGTCGATGTCGACCGTGGTGAGGTCGGTCAGCGGCGGCGTCGCGAAGGCGTTGTTGATGAGGCCGTCGACATGTCCGAACGCCTCTTCGGCCGCCTCGGCGAGCCGTTCGCAGGCATCCGCGTCCCGGATGTCGGTCGGGACGGTGACGGCGCGGCGGCCGATCTCCTCGACCTCCTTGGCGACCTCCAGAAGGCGCTTCTCCTTGCGGGCGGCGAGCACGACATCGGCGCCGGCGTCCGCGCACTGGAGCGCGAGGCTGCGTCCCAGCCCGGGGCCGACCCCGGAGATGACGACGACCTTGTCCTTCAGCAGTTCCGTGCCCATCAGCCGAGCATCCTCTTCGCGACGGCGGTCTGGCGCGCGGCTATCTTCTCCGCCCATTCGTCTTTGCCGATGCGCTGCCTTTCGTAGAAGGGCAGAACGTTCGGCAGTTCGTCGAACGGGACCACTTCGACGCTCGGTCCGTCTTCCGGCTTGAGGTCGTGGGTGAGACGTTGCCAGCGGAATTGCAGGTAACCGCGCCGGTGGCCGGTCCGTTCGATCCAGTTGGCGAGGCCGGGATCGCGCTCGCTGACCACGTACCGGATCATGCCGTCCTCGTCGGCGCGGGCCTGGTCGGCGGTGAGGCTCGTCTGGTGGTTGATGTAGTCGAGCGAGATGTACCACATGCTGCCGAGCTGGAATCCCTGGTAGGGGGCCACGTCCTTGGCGGCGGCCGGGGCGGTGATGACCATGACCTCGTCGTCGTCCAGGTCGTAGTGGCCCACAGAAGAGAACTGCGTGGACAGCCCGCCGGGTGTCGGCCGCGGCTCGGTCAGCGTGTTGACCGGCAACCGCAGGTAGTGCCATTCGGGAAAGGCCAGGAAGGTGCGGATCCTCGACACCAGCATCTTCCCCGCGATCTCGTACCGCCGGGCCATCCGATCGGACGGTGTGGGCAGCGGGGACGTCCCGAGCGTGTCGGCCCGGTGGATGCGGATCTCGCCCGGCCTCTCGTTCTCCCAGTCGCTGAACACCTCCCGGACGATCAGCATCGCCGATCCGGGAGCGAGCGCGACGTAGCCGGGGCCGGCGTCCTTCTTCGCCGGGCCGAAGCGGACCTGGAACGTCCCGTCCTCGGCGATGTCCAGCTCGCGGTCGTCGAACGCGGTGAGGCTGTCGGGCGACTGGGTGGGCGAATAGTCGCCGTTCATGATCTGGAAGCTGAGATCGGCGGTGGTGCCGCGCCGTCCCGTGACCACGTACTCGGCGTCGTCCCTGATGTATGCGTGGAAGTAGAGCGTGTCGGGATTGTCGAGGCCCAGCTTGGTGTAGGGGCCGGTGGACGACGCGAAGAACGGATAGTCCTGCTGGTAGGCGCCCACCATGTGCAGCGACGCCTTGATGCTGCCGGCCAGGTAGTCGAGGCCCTCGGCCAGGTCCTGGTCGGTCTTGACGTGCGGCGCGGTGCGGATGATCCGCTCGGCCTCCAGGACCGCGTCGGCGAACGAGCGCGCGGCGGCTGCGGAACGGTCGGTCGTGCCTGCGGCTGAGTCGGTGGCCACCGGGCTCTCCTGGGATCGCGGGTGAGAAAGCCGTGCTCGACTGGCGGGACGGACGCTAGAACTCGTTCTAAGCGGAGGTCAACGCGGGGTCCCGGTCAATGGGAGGTGGTGAACTTCAGGCTCGGGGCGTCGTCCAGCGACACCATGTACTCGTAGGTCCGCCGGTGCCCGGTCTTCTCGACCCGCCATGTCCCGTCGTCCCCGCGCCGGTAGGTGTCGTGGTAGAACGCGGCGCCCCGGATGAGCAGCCTGTGCTCGGGGATGATGATCGTGTCGTCCAGCGACCAGATGCCGGTGGCCCGGTCGCCGTCCAGGTCGATCTCCGGGCAGCCCGCCGTGTGCGTCGTTATCTTGTCCGGCCCGAGGTTCAAGCGCATGTAGTCGAGGATCGCGTCCCGCCCCTCCAGCCGGAGCGTCTTCTTGAGGACGGGCGTGTCGTACTCGGCGACGGCGTCCTCGGCGAACACCTCGGCGAACTCGTCCCACAGCTTGAGGTCGACGCAGCGCAGGTAGCGGTGCTTCAGCCGCCGAATCTCTTCCAGGGCAACCAGATCCATGCGACACAGCCTGCTCGCTCCACCGCGATAAGACAAGAACATGTTCTACCTGCCGACCGCCGCGATCGTCCCCAAGCCCGGCCAACGCCCCTGACCCCGAGGGGCCGCGTCGCGCGGCCCCTCGCCCTGTCACCCCACCGAGACCCGCGCGGCGCCGCTCAGCGGATGCCTCGACCAAAGCCCGACGGTGCCCTGAACCGCGTGATACGGGAAACCCGCCGCAAACGTCTCCTCGTAAACCGGCACCGCCGAAGGCACCAGCTCTTCCACCGCGATGAGATCGGGCCGGGCGTTGGCCAGTGCGCGAGCCGTCCCGCCGGGTCGGTGTTCTCGTCACTGACGTTGTGCTGCACGACGACCAGGTCGTGCCCGCCGGGCTTGCCCACGGGCAGGAGCAACCCGCCGAAGCCGTATGCCCACGCCGCCGCCGGCAGCAGCAGGGCAACGAGCGCGGCGGCCGAACGACGCACCAGCGCCAAGATGAGCAGCACCACCACGACCAGGCCGAACCAGGGCAGGAACGTTTCGACCAAACTGCCCGCCGAGTCGGGCAGGACACCGTGAAACACGAGCAGCCCGGCGGTCACCACCGCAACCGCCGCAAGCACCCACCCCCGCGCCGCGTCCTCGTCCGACGCCGGACGTCGCCCCACCGCTGCCATCAGCGCCCGAGCCCGCTCCACCAAGCCTGCCCTCACCGCCCATAAGACGCCCCACCACCCCACGCGGTTCTGCCCACGGCTACGAGACGTTCCCGGCGCCGGATTCGACGAGCCCCAACTCGTACGGCGGGTATTCGACCGTCGTAGGGAAGGCGGCGCTACTCCATGGCCTCGGCGACGATCGTCCACAGGATCGGATCGGGCCCCAACGTGAGCAGCCTCGGTCGCAGCGTTTCGCCTGTGAAAGCAGAACGGATTCCGGCACCTGGCTCACCCCAGGACGAGGCGCTTACCTGCACCGAACCGCTCGATGGCACGGCCCAACTCATCAGTCGACACGTCCAACTCGATGACATAGCGCTTACCGCGCAGCCTCGGCGCCGGAGGCTGAGCCGTGACGACCATGGCGGCCAAAGGGGTCGCCGAACCAGAGTCGTCAATCGCCTTGGTCGGAAAGATCTCTACGAACGGTGGCGCCGCGGGCACTGTCGTGGGCTCGTTCTCCCCGACGACATGAATCGCGGCGATCTCCTCCCACCCGAGCCCGTCCCGGATACGCCCGCCGAAGACGGCCCAAACCCCGTCCACATCCAAGGCCAGGTACGGACGCATGACCCGCTGCCGGACGAACGCCCATACCCCGAACCCGAGAACCAGCGTCCAGGGGATCCAGATCCCCAAAGCCTTGAACTTGTCCCCGGCCGGAACAGGCCCCTTCTCCCCCGCCTCGTCGACCAGCCCCGGCACGCCCGTGCCGAAGAGCACGTACAAGGGCGGGTAGACGGTCAAAGCGACCACGAAAAAGAGAACGACCGCGACGAGCGGCCCCGCCACGATCCATTGCGCCCGGCTCATCCGCCCCCAGGCCCGCCGCCCCACCGCCCGCCGGCGCTCCCGCGAGGGCCGCTTGATCGCGACCAGAACGGCCCCGTCACCAGGCCTGCGCACCCGTTGATCACCCGACACCCACCGAACGATAAAGCCGCTCAGACGGCGCCACCACCCCACCAGATCAGCCGAAAGTGTCCAACCGGGCGGCGACCGTCTTCGCGAGGCCCTCCACCTGCGCCCTCTCCTTAACGCCCGGCTCGTCATGGGTACGCGCCGACACGTCCACAACCGCGTTGGACACCCTGAACTTGGCGTGCACATCGAACACCTCGATGCGAGCCACGATGACGACGAAGCTCGCCTTGTCGGTGACCCCGTAGCCCTTCTCCCCCACGTCGACCGGCGTCACCTGGGCACCCCGACGAACACGGCTGTCGTACCAGTTCTGCAGCGCATCGGCGGCGACTTCAGGACCGTTCCGATCCGTGGCCGCATGCTTCGTCTGGACGTGGACACGCACCGTCCGGAACGGCCGGTCGACCCGCGTCGGCACGCTGCTCCACTTGCACTCTGACCAGGTATCACCGCCCAACCCAAGAAACGACCGAGGCTTGGACTCCCCAGGCTCCCGCCGCCCGTTCGAGACCAACGGCGCAAGAACTTCCGCCTCAGGCATGAGCTCGCATGCATCAAGATCCTCGAACCGGCCATCCCAGTTGAAGAGCCCAAGCCGCCAGACGGCCACGACCCCGCCCCCACCCACCACGGCAACAACGGCGCACGAGATAGCAACCCCAACCCGCCACCGCCCCCACCGGGACGACCCCTCACCAACCACCATCCACCCAGCGTGACACACCCACCACAATCACCACGTACGGGTTTTTTTGGGGGGTGGAGTGGTGGGCGGCGCGGCACTCTCGGGCGGGTTAGGGACGACGAGAGGGGCCGGTCCCAGCCTGGCACCAAGGGGCTGGCCCCTCCTCAGGAGGCCGGCAAGACCTCGCGCCGCGAGCGCCAACCTGATCGCACGCACCGGGAAGACTCGTCGCCGTAAGGCGAAGTGAGCTACCGCGCCCGGCGGTGGGAATATCGGGGGCGCGCCGGTGAGCGGCCGAGGTATGTTCTCAGCCGGCTCCTGATCGGGATTCTCGCGCTGGGATTCCTGCTCATCTTCGTGACCGGCTTCCGGGAGTTCGTCAAGAGCGTCGATTCGCGGTACGAGTGGGCCGGGAATCTGGCGTTCGCCACCGGGATCAGCTACGTGATCGTCACTCTGGTGTCGAGCGGGCTGGAGGCCGGCGCCGTCATCCAGGCCGACCAGACGATCGCAGGGCGCGCGGAGCTGAGTGCACGGACTGCTGGACGCGGGGGGCGTCAGATGGCCGCCGCGGGCGAAAGCCTGCGGCGGCCATCAGGTCCTGCGGCCGACCGCACGCAGAAACCGTCCGCCGTGCGCTTTAGCGAAGGCGGCTTTGTCGGTGGTGGTGGTTAGGGTCGGGGTATGGCTGAGGAGCAGGTTGTCTGGGGAGAGTTGCTCCAGGTTGGGTTTCTGCATGCGCTCCGCGAGGCCCATCGCGAGGCGACGCTGGCCGTGTTCGGGGGGCTGAGCCGGGCGGCGGGGTTCACGGAGCGGTCGTACGGGGTCAGCGCCTTCGACGTCCTCACCTCGCAGATCGACCGGGTCTTCGAGGGCGAGCCCCCGGTCACGCGGGACGATCTGAACGGGTCGCCCGGGTGGCGGTACGGGCGCTACCGCGTCCTGCTCAAGCACCACGAGTTCGGCAACGTGCGAGGCATCCGGTGGGACCGCGACAGCCCCACCAAGCAGTCCGTCGCGCAGCAGAGCTACCTCGACGACCCGCAGCTGGCGCTTCCGCTCGGCATCGGCCACGGCGACACGCCCGGCGTCGTGACGCTCGTGCTCGCGCACAGCGCCAGCGAGGAGCCGCTGGAAATGGAGCTCTTCCTGGGACGTCCCAGGTGGAACGCGGACGGCGGCACCGCCTGGCACTGGGTGAAACCTCTGGACGACACCATCGGCGCCGATCCACGTCGTAAGCTCGTCGAGCGGACGATGCCGCTCTGGGGCGACGAGGAACGAGACGTGCCCATGCGGCTTCGCGGGGAGACGAAAACGGCCTAGTAAAGGGTGGCGCAGGGTGCTGTTCGACTGCGAGCGGCTGACGCTCGCCCGGCGCCTGCGTGGGCTTCGCAAGAACCAGCTCGCCCTGGCCGTCGGGACGACGCCGAAGGCGATCGGGCAGTACGAGGCGGGCGTCCAGAAGCCCGAGGAGACGACCCTGCGGCGGCTGGCCATCGCGCTCGGCGTGCCGGTCGAGTTCTTCCACGCCGGGCGCAGCCCCGTCTCCATGGACGGTGCCCACTTCCGGTCACTGCGATCGACCAGCCAGATCGAGCGCGACCAGGCGCTGGCCTACGGGCGGATCGCCACCGACGTCGTCGCCGCGCTGGAGGAGCACGTCGATTTTCCCGAGGTGGCCCTGCCGGAGTACCCGGTCCCGCCTGACGAGATCGCCGGCCCCGGTCCCGTCGAGGCGGCCCGGCTGACCAGGAAGGCCCTGCTCGACCGGCCGGGTCCGGTGCCGCACGTCGTCAGGCTGCTGGAGTCGCACGGTGTGATCGTCCTCGTCCTGCCGGAGGCCGCCGAGCGGGTCGACGCGTTCAGCGTGGGCATCCACCCGCGGCCGATGGTGTTCTTCAACCCGGCGAAGGGCGACTACTGGCGCAACCGCTTTGACGGGGCCCATGAGCTGGGCCATCTCGTGATGCACGCCGACGCCGAGCCCGGAGAGAAGATCGTCGAAGACCAGGCGCACCGGTTCGCCGCCGAGTTCCTCATGCCCGAGGAGGGCATCGCCGCCGAGCTCCCGTCGACCCCCGACTGGGAGCGGCTGGCGTCGCTGAAGAGCACCTGGGGCGTCAGCATGGCCGCGCTCCTCTACCGCGCGCGGACGCTCGGGATCATGAAGGAGACCGCGTACCGGAACGCGATGAGCGCGATGAGCGCGCGGGGCTGGCGGCGCCGGGAGCCGGGTCCGGCCCGGGGGCTGGAGCGGCCGACCATGCTGACCCGCGCGATCGAGATCGTCGGACAGGCCGGGGTCGACCGGGACGAGGTGGCCGAGCGCTCCCGGGTGACCAGGGCCGATCTCGACCTCCTGGTCCCGCACCGCTGAACCCGGCCGTCCCTTCCGTCTCCGGGTCAATGGAACGGTCCTTTAGGAACCCGTTTAACACGATGATGTGATTTGTACAACGCGCTTCCCGAGTTATATATCTCTGTCCGGGGGTCTCCTGCACACTCGCCATTAGTTGTGAGACCCTCCCGGGAGTTGCCGGGGACGGACGTACGCGGACGCTGGAGATCTTGTGCTGGACAACCGGGAGGCGGGCCCGACCGCGCTGCGCATGCAGATCGGCACGCGGTTACGGCGCCTGCGTGAGGACAGGGGCCTCAGCCGCGCCGAGGCGGGCGAGGCGATCCACGGGTCGGCGTCCAAGATGAGCCGGCTTGAGCTGGGACGACACGGTTTCAAGGTCCGGGACGTGCTCGACCTGCTCACCCTCTACGGCGTCGACGACGAGGACGAGCGCGCGAGCTTCGTCGAGCTCGTCGAGGAGGCCCGCAAACCCGGCTGGTGGCAGAGCTACAGCGATGTCGTGCCGAACTGGTTCGAGCAGTATCTCGGTCTCGAACAGTCGGCGACCACAATTCGCTGTTACGAGGTGCAATATATTCCGGGCCTGCTGCAAACGCGCGATTATGCGCGCGCCGTAATCGGGCTCGAATACCACGACGCGGCGTACGAGGGTTTCGAACGGCGCCTTGAGGTGCGGATGCGGCGGCAGGAGATCCTGCACCGGCCGACCGGCGCGGCGACCCTGTGGGCGGTGATCGACGAGGCGGCGCTGCGCCGGCCGATCGGCGGGCCGGACACGATGCGCGGCCAGATCGAGCACCTGATCGCGGTGTCGGAGGGCATGCACAACGTGAAACTCCAGGTGCTGCCGTTCTCCGCGGGCGGGCATCTGGCGCTGGGCGGTCCGATCACGATCGTCCGGTTCGCCGAGCACGACCTGGAGGACGTCATCTACCTGGAGCAGCTGACCGGCGCGCGCTACCCGGAGGGCGAGGAGGCCTTCCGGTACCAGCGGATCATGGATCTGCTGGCGATCCGCGCGGCCCGTCCCACCCGCACCGCCTCGCTACTCAAGGGCCTCCTGCGCGATTTCTGACCCCGCGCCGCCGGCCGTGCCGACGATCACCCGCCGGGGCGAGCGGGCTCCCCCGTAGGTGGGAGGCGGGGCCGGTTCACACTCCGTAGCGTCGCCGCGACAGGTAGGCGATTCTGCGGGCGGTAGGAAAGTGAACAGTTCGGCGGCGGTCGTCGCGTTCATCAGCGGGACGGCGATCAACACGTGGGTCATGGCGTACGGGGCGCGGCGGCTCCTCAACGTCCGGTTCTCCCTGTTCAGGACGGTGGTGGCCGGCGCGCTCGGGCAGGGCGTCGCGAGCCCGATCATCACGGCGCTGATCGGCGACCTCGGCGACCGCCGGGAGGTGACGCCGCTGCTCTGGTTCGTCTGCCTCGGGTTCGCGTGCGCGCTGCTGGTCTCGATGACGGCCCTGGTGCTGTGGGAGGCGTTCGTCCCGACCGGAACCGTCCCGTCGCCGCTGTCGTGGCTCGGCGGCCTCCGGTCGCGAATCGCGCGGGCGCGCCGGTACCGGCGGATCTCGTTCATCTTCCTCCGCCACGGCCTCGGCCCCTACCTGCGGGGACGCGCCAAGCCGACCCCGCGCACGGCGCGCTCGTTCACCCATGCCCTGGAGCAGGGCGGCGTGGTGTTCGTGAAGCTCGGGCAGGTCCTGTCGACGCGGCGGGACGTCCTGCCGGCGGAGTTCGTCCGGGAGCTCGGGCGGCTCCAGGACCGCGCGACGCCCGTCCCGTGGCCGGAGATCGAGCGCGTGCTCCGGTGGGAGCTCGGCGACCCGGACGAGGTGTTCGCCTCCTTCGACCGCACGCCGCTCGCCGCCGCGTCCATCGCGCAGGTGCACGCGGCGACGCTCCGGTCGGGCGAGGAGGTCGTCGTCAAGATCCAGCGGCCGGGCGTGCGCGACGTCGTGGAGCGCGACCTGGACATCGTCGGCCGGCTCGCCCGGTCGCTGCACGACCGCGCCGGGTGGGCCAGGTCGTTCGGCGTCGTCGATCTCGCGGACGGGTTCGCCACCGCGCTGCGCGAGGAGCTCGACTTCCGCGTCGAGGCGCGCAACATGGCGTCCGTGGCGGCGACGGCGCGCGGCGGCGACGTCGTCATCCCGCGCCCGTACGACGACCTGTGCACGAGCCGCGTCCTCGTCATGCAGCGCCTGGACGGGGTCGCGCTCAGCAAGGCGGGCCCGCGCATCGACGCCCGGGGCGTGGACCGGACGAAGCTCGCGAACACCCTCCTCGACACCGTCCTGCGGCAGATCGTCCTGGACGGGGTGTTCCACGCCGACCCGCACCCGGGCAACATCCTGCTGCTCGACGACGGCCGGCTCGGCCTGATCGACTTCGGGTCCGTCGGGCGGCTCGACGCCGAGCTGCGCAGCGGCCTGCAGCGGATGCTCATCGCGATGAACCGGGGCGACGCGGTCGCGGTGACGGACGCGTTCCTGGAGTTCACGGCCCGCCCCGACGAGCTGGACGAGCAGGCCCTCGCCCGCGCGCTCGGCGCCTTCATGGCCCGCCACCTCGGCCCCGGCACCACCCCGGACATGGCGATGTTCACCGACCTGTTCCGGCTGGTCGCGCGGTTCGACCTGGCCGTCCCGGCGGAGATCGCGGCGGTGTTCCGGGCGCTGGCGACGCTGGAGGGCGGGCTGACGGAGCTGGCCCCGGGCTTCGGCATCGTCCAGGAGGCGCAGGCGTTCGGCGAGACCTACCTGCGGGAGCGGCTGCGGCCCGCGTCCCTCCAGGAGGCGGCGAGCGACGAGCTGGTCAGCCTGATGCCGATGCTGCGCAAGCTCCCGCGCCGCATCGACCGCATCGCGGCCGCCGCGGAGGCCGGCCGGCTGACCATGAACATCCGGCTGTTCGCGGACGAGGCGGACCGGCGGACGGTCACCGGACTCCTCCAGCAGGTGCTGCTCACCGTCCTCGCCTCGACGGCCGGGGTGATGGCGGTGATGCTGCTCGGCCTGGACGACGGCCCGGCCATGACACCGGACGTCTCCCTGTTCCAGTTCTTCGGCTACTGCGGGCTGGTGATCTCCTCGGTGCTGTCCCTGCGCGTGCTCGCGGTGATCTTCCGCCGGTGACATGATCGAACACATGTTTGACCCGCTGGATACAGTGGGGGCATGTTCCAAGGGTCGCTGCTGGACGACACGGACGAGCGCGGACCGCGCCCGCTGCGGTCGGCACGGCGGACGCGGCTGGCGCACGGCGCCTGGGTGGACGTCCTGCCCTCCTGGATCCCCGCGGCGGACGCGCTGTTCGAGCGTCTCCTCGACGGCGTCCCGTGGCGTGCGGAGCGCCGGCGCATGTACGAGAAGGTCGTGGACGTCCCTCGCCTGCTGGCGTTCTACGACGAGGACGAGCACCTGCCCGATCCCGTCCTGGTCGAGGCGAAGGCGGCGCTCAACGAGCACTACGCCGAGGAACTCGGTGAACCGTTCCGCACGGCCGGGCTCTGCCTGTACCGCGACGGCCGCGACAGCGTGGCCTGGCACGGCGACAGGATCGGACGGGGCGCGACGCACGACACGATGGTGGCGATCCTGTCGGTCGGCACGCCGCGGAGCCTGCTGCTGCGCCCGCGCGGGGGCGGCGGCCCGACGGTCCGGCACGAACTCGGCCACGGCGACCTCATCGTGATGGGCGGGAGCTGCCAGCGGACGTGGGAACACGCGATCCCCAAGAGCACCCGCGTGAAGGGCGCCCGGATCAGCGTCCAGTTCAGGCCGCGCGGGGTCCGCTGAGCCGGGAGGGGAAGCACGCGGGGTCCCGCCGCCTCATGGCACCATTACGGTGATTCGTGAGGAGGGCCGTTGCTGCGTCTGGTCGTTTCACAGACCTCCCCCGGGGCGTATCGGACGGTGCTGGACGCGCTGCAGGCGCCGCTGCCCGTGTACGGGCCGGCCGGGAGGCACATCCTGATCGAGCCGGGGCTGTATCCGAACACCGGATTCCGCAGCTCGGGCGACTTCGTCCTGACAGCGGTGGGCGGGCCGGGCTCGGTGACGCTGGACGGCGCCACCGACGCGACGATCGAGGTCACCGGGCAGGTGACGCTGCAGGGGCTGATCGTCCGGAACTGGAGTGCCCAGGGCCTCGCGCTGGAGGTCGCGGAGGGCAGCGTCCTCGCGGAGCAATGCGAGTTCATGAGCCGGTCCGACCTCGCGGTGCGGGCGGCGCAGGGCGCGCGGCTGGCGCTGAAGGAGTGCCAGGTGCAGGACGGCGCGGTCGTCTACAGCGCAGCGTCCGGGATCATGGAGGGCAGCGCCGTCTCCGGCACGGACGGCAACGCGGTGGCGATCCGCAGCGGCAGCACGGTGACCATCCGGTCGTGCCGGGTGTCCGACGCGGGCCAGCACGCGATCTGGGTGACCGAGGGGTCGCGCCCGCTGATCGAGCAGTGCACGATCAGCAACCCGGCGAGCGCCGGCATCCGGGTCGACGACCGCGCGGACGCGGCCGTCCGCAACTGCGCCTTCCACGACTCGGGCGAGTCGTCCCTGATCGCCGTGGAGAAGGGCAACGCGGTCGCGGAGGACTGCCTGATCGCCGGCGCCGGGGCGGACGCGCTGTGGGTCGCGACCGGCGGCTCGCTGACCGCCCGCCGGATCACGATGGAGGCGCCGCGCCGCACCGGCGTGGTGGTCGAGAGGGGCGTCGCGCTCCTGGAGGACTGCGAGATCCTCGGGGCGTCGACCAACGGGCTGTCCTTCACCGACCAGGCGAACGTCACGGTCGTCCGGGGACGGATCGCCGACTCCGGGAAGGTCGGCGCCGGGCTCGGCGCCGGAGCGCGCGCCCTGCTGGACGGGACGACGATCAGCGGCAGCGGGCTGGCCGGGGTGAGCGTGGAGCCGAACGGTGAACTGACCCTCCGCCGCTGCACGGTGGTGGAGAACCACGGATCGGGCGTCTTCGTGTCCAGCGGCGCCGCCGTCGACATCGACGGGCTGACCAGCGACCGCAACGGCCGGCCGGACCAGCTCGACCCTGACCGCCCCACGACGGTGACCACGCAGGTCAGCGAATCCAAGGCACCGGTCGAGAAGACCCCGGAACCGGTCCGGACGCAGACCGGCGGCGCGGTGTCCGCCGATGTCCTGCTCGCGGAGCTGGACGCGATGATCGGCCTCGCCGGGGTCAAGCGCGAGATCCGGAAGCTGACGAACCTGCAGAAGGTCGCCGAGCAGCGGCGCCTCGCGGGCCTGCCGCCCGGCCCGGCGATCGGCCGCCACATGGTGTTCGCCGGCCCGCCCGGAACGGGCAAGACGACCGTCGCGCGGCTGTACGGCGGGATCCTGGCGGCGCTCGGTGTGGTGGAGAAGGGCCAGGTCGTCGAGGTGAGCCGGGCCGACCTCGTCTCGGAGAACGTCGGCGGAACGGCGCTGAAGACGACCGAGGCCTTCGACCGCGCGAAAGGCGGCGTGCTGTTCATCGACGAGGCGTACACCCTCTCGCGCCCGACGACCGGCACCGACTTCGGCCAGGAGGCCATCGACACCCTCGTCAAGCTCATGGAGGACCACCGCGACGAGGTCGTCGTCATCGCGGCCGGCTACTCGGCGGAGATGCGCGAGTTCCTCTCCGCCAACCCCGGGCTCAAGTCCCGGATCTCCCGGACGGTCGAGTTCGAGAACTACAGCCCGGCCGAGCTCGTCCAGATCACCGCGGCGCAGGCGGAGAAGGACGGCTACCGGCTCGCCGACGACGCGCGGCAGGCGATCCTGGAGCACTTCACGTCGGTGAAGCGGGACGCGACGTTCGGCAACGGGCGGGCGGCGCGCCGGATGTTCGAGGCGGCGGTGGAGCGGCAGGCGCAGCGCTTCGCCGACCTGGACGAGCTGCCCTCCGGCGAGGAGCTGTCCCTGCTGCTCGCCGAGGACCTCGACGTCGAGACCGGCCTCGCCGCCCGGTTCGGGGAGGCGCGTGACCCGGGCCAGGTCCGCACCGTCCTCGACAATCTGAACTCGATGACCGGCCTGGACGAGGTCAAGCGCGACATCGGCGACCTGCTGGACCTGCTCGCGTCGGCTCGCCGGCGGCGCGCGGCCGGGCTGGAGGCCGAGCCGTTCACCGGGCACCTGATCTTCGCCGGGCCCCCGGGCACCGGCAAGACGACCGTGGCCCGCCTGTACGGGGAACTGCTGGCCGCGCTGGGCGTCCTCGCGCAGGGGCAGGTCGTCGAGGCGGCGCGGGTCGACCTGGTCGGGCAGTACGTGGGGCAGACGGCGCAGAAGACGTCGGAGGTGTTCGAGCGCGCGCGGGGCGGCGTGCTGTTCATCGACGAGGCGTACTCGCTGTCGCGTCCGACGGGGTCGGGCCACGACTTCGGGCAGGAGGCCATCGACACGCTCGTCAAGCTCATGGAGGACCACCGCGACGAGGTCATCGTCATCGCCGCCGGCTACACGTCCGAGATGGACGGGTTCCTCGCCACGAACCCGGGTCTCGCCTCGCGTTTCGCCCGGACCCTGACCTTCCACCCCTACAACGTGGACAGCCTCGTCTCCATCTTCCTGGGCAAGGCCAAGGCGGCGGACTACCGCGTCCCGGACCCGACGCGGCAGGCCCTCGCCGTCCATCTGAAGGCGAACCACGCCCGGTTCCGGCAGGGCAACGGCCGCGAGGTCGACAAGCTGTTCCGCGCCGCCGTGACCGCCCACGCCCGACGCACCGAGCAGCTCGCCAACACCGGCGCGGAGCTCACCACGGACCAGCTCGCGACGCTCCTGCCGGAGGACGTCAGGTCCTAGCGGTGTGGAGCAGGTCGCGGATCACGTTCCTGTGGTCCCCGGCCCGCCACGCCAGAGCCAGCCGGCTCGGGGACAGCCCCGTCACCGGAATCGCCGTGATTCCCGGGCGCCGGTAGATGTCGGCGTTGCCGGACGCCATGAGCACTACGCCGCCGCCGTCCTCTATGGCGGCGAACGTCTCGTCCGCGTTGGATGCGGTCGCACCGACCTGGACAGGCCTTCCATCGCGTTCGTCGAGGGCGAGCCAGAAGTCGCGTAAGGGGCCGGCGGTCTCGGGTAGCGCGATGAAGGGTTCGTCGAGGAGTTCTTCGAACGCGACGGTCGCGCGTCCGGCGAGAGGGTGGTCGTTCCTGAACGCGACGTAGCGCGGCTCCTCGGCGACCACCTGGATGTTGAACTGTTCCTGTCCCGGGACCGGCAACCACACGAACGCCACATCGACAGCACCGTCCGCCAGGCCGGCCGTGGGGTCCTCCCAGTTCACCTGGCGGAACCGGATGCTCCAGGTGGGGCGGCGCTCCGCGAACCGCTCCCGCATGTCCGCGATCAGGCCGCGCCCGACACTGGTGGACATGCCCACGGTCAGCACGGACGCCTCCCGCGCCGCCGCGTCGCTCACCGCCCGCTGGACCTCGTCCCAGCCGCAGAGCATGTCGCGGGCCGCGGGGAGCAGGACCCGTCCCGCCGCCGTCAGCGCGACGGCCCGCCGGTCGCGGTCGAACAGGCGCACCCGCAGCTGCTCCTCAAGCTGCCTGATCTGCTTGCTGAGCGCCGGCTGCGACACGAAGAGCCGCTCGGCCGCCCGAGTGAAGGACAACTCCTCGGCGACCGCCACGAAGTACCGCAGATCCCGCAGATGCGCGTCCATCACCGATGGTTATCACGGCCGCTATTGGACGCGCGACGGTCACCCGCGCGACGATCGTCGCGACGGGGGGAGGACGCCATGACGGTCTCGCTGGTCACCGGGGCGAACCGCGGCATCGGCCGCGAGGTGTGCAGACAGCTCTCGGCGCAGGGCCACGACGTCCTGCTCGGAGCGCGCTCGCTGGACGCGGCCGGACGCGCGGCCAAGGAGGTCGGGGCGACACCGGTCCGGCTGGACGTCACCTCCGCGGCCGACATCGAGCGGGCCGCCGCCGAGATCGGCGCGCTGGACGTCCTCGTCAACAACGCCGCGATCACCTACGACACGTGGCAGCGGGCGTCGACCGCGGACCTGGCCGTCGTCCGGGAGGCCGCCGAGACCAACCTGTACGGGCCGTGGCGGCTGACGCAGGCGCTGCTGCCCCTCCTGCGGCGCAGCAGGCACGGACGGATCGTGAACGTCTCCAGCGAGGCCGCGTCGCTGACCAACATGGGCGGCGGCACCCCCGCCTACACCGCGTCCAAGGTTGCGCTCAACGCGCTGACCCGCATGCTCGCCGCCGAACTGCGCGCCGACGGCGTCCTCGTCAACGCGGTCTGCCCCGGCTGGGTCGCGACCGACATGGGCGGCCCCGGCGGGCGTCCCGTCGCCGACGGGGCGGCGAGCGTGGTGTGGGCCGCGACCCTCCCCGACGACGGCCCGACCGGCGGGTTCTTCCGCGACGGCCGCCCCCTCCCCTGGTGAAAGGACATTGAGATGATCACGGTCGCCGGTTCCACCGGAAACATCGGCTCCGAGCTGGTCTCCATCCTCGCGGCGGCCGGCGAACCGGTGCGGGCGCTCGTCCGCAAGGTGCCGGCCTCCACCCTGGACGGCGTCGAGTACGTGACGGGCGACCTCGACGACCCCGCCTCCCTCGCGCCGGCGCTGGACGGGGCCTCGGGCGTCTTCCTGCTGCCGGGCTACCGCGACATGCCGGGCGTCCTCGCCGAAGCCCGTCGCGCCGGAGTCCAGCGAGTCGTTCAGCTTTCGGGGGGTTCGGCGGGCAGCGGCGACATGACGAACGCCGTCACCCGCTACATGGTCGTCACCGAACGGGCCGTGCACGACTCCGGCCTGCCGTGGACGATCCTCCGGCCGAGCGCGTTCATGTCCAACGCGCTCCGCTGGCTCCCGCAACTGCGGGCCGGCGACACCGTGCGGCTGCCCTTCGCGAACGTCCGGGCCGCCGTCGTCGACCCGCACGACATCGCCGCCGTCGCCGCCACGGCCCTGCTGGAGGGCGGCCACGAAGGCCGGACGTACTACCCGACCGGCCCGGAATCCCTGCTGCCCGCCGACCAGGTCGCGATCCTCGGCGAGACCCTCGGCCGCGACCTGCGCTTCGAGGCGCAGCCGGACGACGAGGCCCGCGCCGAGATGACCGCGCAGATGCCCGCCGAGTACGTCGACGCGTTCTTCGACTTCTACGTCAACGGCTCCCTCGACGAGTCGATCGTCCGTCCCACCGTCCAGGACGTCACCGGCACCCCGCCCCGCACCTTCGCCCAGTGGGCCAAGGCCCACATCACCGCCTTCGCGTGAGGGCGGCGCCCCGGGCGCCGGCCCGGGGCGCCGCCCTGCCGGCTCAGGTCCGGGACCACCCGTACGGCGACGGGAACATCCCGGTGGCCCCCTGCGGCCTGTACACGACCCGGCGTGCCAGGGTTCCGAGGAACCTGATTCATCACGTCGATCAGGGCGCACTGCACCGCGTGGTACCTGACGTTCCGGCTCCGGCCGAAGACGAGCAGCAGGCTGGTGAAGCACGGCATCAGGTAGGCCAGCACCGAACCGCCGCGCAGAGGCTCCTCCCATGCCTGCGCCGCCGGAGCGACGGGAGCGGGCGGCCTCATCGACACCGGTCCCGGCGGGGGCGTCCCCCGCGGGCGCTCCTCGAACGGCCGGACCCGGTCGACCTCCGCGATCGCCTCGCGGGCGCCGGTCGCCACCATGCGGCTGTCGTCGTCGAGCAGCGTCCTCAGCCGTTCGTAGGCGAGCCGCCCGACCCCGCCCCCGGCCAGCGCCAGGTCCTTCAGCGTCGTCACGGCGGCGGCGCGCACGGAGGCCAGGGGATGCCCGACCGCCGAGGACACCTCGTCCGGCAGCGCCGGAGCGCGGGCCGTCCCGGGACTGAAGGCGACGATCAGCTCGCCGCTCACATCGGAGAACTTGGTCGGCGTCTGGTTCGGGTTCGCGGCGGTGACCTCGGAGTACGCGTAGTCGTACAGCTCGTCGATGGAGATCCGCCCGTCCCGGTTCCGATCGGCCTCCCCGGTGGTGAGGCCGCGCACGAGCGCCTCGGTGAAGACCGATGGCCTCCCGCCCTCGTCCTCGGACGCGTAGCGGGAGATCTCCTTGGTCACCCGCCGCCGGTCGAGCTCGAACGCGTACTCCAGCGCCGAGGACGACGACAGGATCGCCCGCCCCGAGCCGCTCAGCCGCTCGTTGATCCCGACGCTTCCGCCGCCGCGCACGACCATGCCCTCGACGAACGCCCCGCTGTAGCAGCAGTCCAGCAGCAGGATGATGTTGCGCGACATGCTGTGGGCCATCTGCTCGCTCACGAACGTCGACGCGATCCCGGTCGAGCCGAGCCTGTTCACCCGGGTGTTGCACGTCGCGAAGTACAGCCGCCCCGCGTCGTCCTTCACCCCGTGGGACGAGACGTAGAGCAGGAGCACGTCGTCGGGCCGCCGGTCGCAGAAGAAGTCCTCGATCGCGGCGTTGACCTCGTGCGCCGGCCGGTTGAACACCTCGTCCACCTCGAACCCGCCGATCCGCGGGTCCGCCAGGGCGGCGGACAGGGCCCGCACGTCGTGGGCGGGTGAGCGCAGCGAGCCGAGCCCCGGATCCTCGTAACTGTCCGAGGCCAGCAGGAGCGCTAGTCTTCGCGCCCCTCCCGGTCGCCGTCCCGCGTTTCCTCGTCGCATGTCAGCAGCCATTCGAGCAGTTCCCGCCGTTCCCCCGGAGTCGCCGCGGACAGTTCCACCGACCTGTCACCGCAACTGATTTTGACGTTTCCCCTCCGCGGACCGAGCCAGCCGAAGACCCCATTCACGAACGCCTTCATGACCGGCGTGCCGCCGAGACCGACGACCAGCGTCGCGATCGCCACCGCCGAACCGGACTTCGCCCCCGCAGGCGTCCGGACGGCCCGCCGCTCGACCTGCACCCCGACGCGCCGCAGGTCTCTCAGCAGATGGCGGCTGAGCTGGTCCAGCCGCACCGGATCGGCCCCGCGCTCCTGGACCTCGACCAGGACGGTCCGCGTCATAGATAGCTCTTTCGTCGAATTTCCACAGATTCCTTCCCCCGTGTTGCCTCCACTCAATTGACGCGGCCACCCCCACACGGGAGGACACCCGCCAGGTCTCGATTCGAAATACACCGCCGAGTAGTCAAGATCATCTACTCATCTCCGGATGATTCACCTGCAATATCGCCACCCGATACGTGGAAACCACGGAATTCAAAAACTCCCGGGACGGGTCGGGGATGCGTGCAGGGGCCGACCGGGATGGCGGTCGGCCCCTGGGCGGGTGGGACGGTCAGGTTGAGGGGCAGGTCTTGCCGGGCGGGGGGAGGGTTCCGGAGATCAGGTAGGCGTCGATGGCGTCCTGCATGCAGGGGCCTCGGTTGTAGCTGCCGTGGCCGGCGCCCTCGTAGGTGAGGAGGCGGCCCGTCCGGCCGAGCTGGTGGGCCACGTTCTTCGCCCAGGAGTACGGGGTGGCGGGGTCGTGGACGGCGTTGGCCAGCAGGATCGGGGCGCTGCCGCGGACGTCCAGGCGGTGCTGCGGGTTGCGGACGGGCTGCGGCCAGCCGAGGCAGGCGGAGATCGCGAGGACGGGGCGCGCGAACGTCATGTCGGGGGCGACCTTCTCCGTCTGCCGCATGAGCCGCGCGTACTCGGTGTAGTCGCGGACGGGCAGGCTCCAGTCGGAGCAGAACTGCGCGGTGAACGGGTCCTTGGCGGTCTCCCCGGCCTGCGCGGGTGCGTGCGTGGTGGCTTTCACGGGCTTGGACGTGTTGAGGGCGGCCAGGTTCTTCGCGAGGTCCGGCCAGTCGGGGCCGTAGAACTTCTTGTAGGTCATCAGGACCAGGGCGAACTCGGGAAGCGGGGTGCTCGGGTCGGACGGGTCGGGGAGTTCGCCGCGGGCGGCGCGGGCGCGCAGGTCACGCCAGATGGCGCGGACGTCCTTGCCGTGCAGGGCACAGTCCTTGGTGCGTCCGCACCAGGCGACGAACTGGTCGAACGAATCCTGCGCGGCGGCCAGCTCGGACATCAGGAAGCGGCGGGCGTCGGGGATGCTGTGGTCGTTGACGCTCTCCAGCACCATCGCGCGGACGCGCTTCGGGAACGTCTCGGCGTACATCTCGCCCAGCAGGGTGCCGTACGAGCTGCCGTGGAACGTCAGCTTCGCCTCGCCCAGGGCGGCCCGGATCGCGTCGACGTCCCGGACGGTGCTGAGCGTGTCGGCGTGGTCGTACAGCGGCCCCGTGCGTTCGCGGCAGTCGGCGCGGAGGCGGGCGTTGTGGTCGAGCGTCGCCTGGAAGTCCGCGGCGCTCTTGATCATCGGGTCGGGGGCGTTCGCCACCAGGTCGGCCGAGCAGGTCACCGGGTTGCTGGCGCCGACCCCGCGCGGGTCGAAGCTGACGATGTCGAAGCTCCGGCGGAGCCGGTCGCCGAACCGGCCGATGCCGTCGGTGACGCGCTCGACGCCGGAGTCGCCCGGGCCGCCGGGCCCGAACACGAGCGTCCCGACGCGGGCGGACGGGTCGAGGGCCTTGCGGCGGGCGATGGCGAGGCCGAACGTGGGGCCGTCCGGGCGCGACCAGTCGACCGGCAGCCGGAGCGTGGCGCACTCGGCTTTTCCGTCGTCGCCGCAGGAGCGCCAGTCGATGGCGGGCGACGCCGCGGCCGGGCTCGGCTGGAGGGGGACGGCGGCGCCGGTGAGCGCCACGGCCCCGGCGGCGGCCGCCGCCCAGAGGGCGAGCCTGTGTTTGCGCAGCATGAATGGCCTTCCGGTGGAGGAAACGTCAGATGAGCCGGCCCGTGAGAGCGGCGTCGAAGGTCCCCGGCCCGGCCGTGGCCGGGGACCTCTGACGATCAAGTTAGGGACGTTTTCCTCACCGGAACAGGGTGGTCAGGGGCGTTTCAGGGTAGGTTTCAGGGTTCGCTCAGGGGCTGCGCGCGAACTCCCCCGACCCCCCGGGGCCCTGTCAAGAGTCGCCGGTCAATACTTCACAGCGCCGTGGTATTCGACAATTCCTCAGATTGACAGGGGAAATGAGTCTGGTGACTCAACGGCCGTCCAGGTCTCCGTTCTGGATGGCGTTCAGGAGAGCCCGCCACTCGGCGGCGGCCAGGGCGAGGACGCCGGCGGAGCGGTCGCGTGAGTCACGGACCAGGACGGACGGGCCCTGGGCCGCGACTTCCACGCAGTCGTTCTGATCCTGGCTCGCACTGGCCTTTCGCCAGTTCAGTGGGGTCTCCAGGTCGGACCGGTAAACCATCCAGCAACCCTCCATCCATGTCGGCGGGTGCCGTCACGCCCTGCCGATCGGGCGGAGACATCCACCGGGCGAGCACCAAGTTGGGCACAACAAACCACGACCTTGTGGATAATTTCCCGATCAAGAGTGTAAACGGTTCTAGTTATCCCGCCTACAAGGGAACACAAGATCACTCAGTGTGTTATGACGGCCACTCGCCTTGGGGATGCTGGATGCCGCGGTCACCTCCCGGTTGAGTTGCGGTGCGGTAGTCAGTCAGGCCATGAGGTCTTCGGCGCACTGCCGCAGGAGGGCGATCGACTCCTCCGAGGACAGCGCCTGCTCCAGCAGCAGCTCGAAGCTGTCCCGGTACTCGGGGATGCGCGGGTCGTCACCGGTGATCATGAGGCTGGCGCCCTGCCGGCCCTCCAGGTAGAGGATGTCGCCGAGGTCGCCGTCGAACTCCAGGAGGCTGAAGGGCCCCTCCAGCCCGAGGTGCGCCCCGGCCTTGAACGGGAGCACCCGGATGGTCAGCAGATCGTTGCTCTCGGCCGAGTCGGCGATGTGGTTGAGCTGCGCCGGCATGATCGCCGGGTCGATCTTGATGCCGACGTGCCGGCGGATGACCGCCTCGTCGATGATGTAGTGCTGGCGCGGCGGGTTCTCGCGCTTGGCCAGTTCCTGCTGGCGCTGGATGCGGAGCTTCGCGGCGAGCACGCGTCCCGTCTCGGACGACTTGCCGGTCGAGAGCACCTCCGCGTACTCGGGCGTCTGGATCAGCCCGGGGATGACCGTCCCATGGAACTGCCTGATGTAGGCGGCACCGGCCGAGTAGCCCACATAGGCCAGGAAACTGGGGTCGAGCTCACTGCGGTACTGGTTCCACCACGCGGGTTCGCGCGCACCGCGGGCCAGTGCCTGGAGCCGCTCCTGGCGACCCTCCGAGTTCACTCCGTACACCCTGAGGAGCGCCTGCAGATCCGTCCTGGTGATGGCGTTCTTGCCGCCCTCGACACGGATCAGCTTCGACGGAGACCACTCCAGCTCCCGCGCCACCTGCTCCTGCGTCAGGTTCTTCTCCTTGCGCAGGCGTACCAGCTCGGTGCGCAGCAATGCGCTCTGGACTATGGGCCCCTGGTCACTGGTCATCGTTATCGCTCACTGTCCGTAGTTGATGCCACCAACCTGGATGCTACATGGCATACCGGGACCTCACATCCCACATGGCGTCACTGTGCCGTATGTCCCGGTCAAACCATCTTCACGGTGGGCACCAGACCCCGCCATATCGCCCGAATCTCGCATCCAGAGCTTCCAGTCTGCTGCATACCTTGAGACCATGTACTAAAGTGCTAGGTAGCAGAATAACAGAAGACGAGTTGCGACCGAACGGCCTGCAACGTATCGTCAGGGTCAACATTGACTCAGAGTGAGGGCTTCGGGCGAGACGTGCGCCCGGTCCGCACTCCACCGGCGGTCACGGGGCCACGGGCACCGCCGGCGCAAGAACGAACGACGGACCCGGCACGCGCCGGACGGGAGGGGCACGACGGAGCACATGACTTCGGCAGAGCCGGAACCACACTCACGAACACTGTCAGAGGCGAAAAACAGAGTCGCCCGCCGCTTTCCGACGATCACCGGGTCTGGCAGCCAAGACGATCGCGGGAGAGCGGAGAGCGACTCCCAGGGCCGCACGATGACGTCCGGGCCGGTCTGCACAGACATCTGCGAAGACGCAGAAAGATCGGGCTGACCTGCCAAAACGTTCCTGCGGGCTCACCCAGTCTAACCGCGATCACGCGGTCCGGGCCATAGGTGAAGTGAACATCGGCCACCCCGACCGGTGCCGGGCGCCCCGGCACCCCCCGACCGGAGGCCGGCGTCACGATTCGAGGCATGGGGTCCCTGTCATGTCAGAGCTGCAGTCTTCCTCCCCGACCTTCGCCGTCCACCCCCCACACCCCACGGGGCCGCCACGTCCCGTCCGGTCCGGCCCGAGGCGGGTGGTTCAGTGAACGACCACGCCCGCGACCACGACCCGGACCTGATCGTCACCTCCGAGCTGATGCCCCGGCCGCGGCCCGCCCGCCCGGCAGAGACCGCCCGGCGGCAGGGGTTCTGGCCGTCCCTGACCACCATCGAGCAGGCCTCGTTCCTCGCGTCCGCGCGGGAGGTCGTGTACCCGGTCGGCACGGTGCTGTGGGCCGAGGGCCAGTCCGCCGACCAGACCATCGTGATCAAGTCGGGCACGGTGCGGGTCAGCGTCGAACGGGACGGCCGCGAGCGGATCATCGCCTTCCGCGGCCCCGGCGACATCCTCGGCGAGCGCGCCGCGCTGATGCTGCGCCGCCGCTCGGCCACCGTCGTCGCCATGGACACGCTGCACGCCCTCAGCCTGTCCACGCAGGAGTTCGTCGCCTACCTCAGCGACCACCCGCGCGTCGTGGCCGTCCTGGAACACGAGATATACGACCGGATGACCGAACAGCACGGTTCGGCGCCCACGCCGCAGTACGCCACCGGGCCGATGCACCCGTACGGCCCCGCGGCCCAGTACGGGCCCCCGCAGCCCTACGCGTCGGCGTACATGCCGGTGCTCCCGCACTACCAGTACGCGATGACGGGGCCGTTCACGGTGGCCGGCGCCTACGCGGTACCCGACCCCCGCACCGGCGGCGCGGCCTACATGACCAACGCGCCGCTGCCGGCCCACACGATCGGCGCGGTCGTCGAGGCGTCCTACGAGCAGCCGACGCAGCCGATGGAGTTCCCCCGGCACAGAGGAGCGTCCTGGGCCGGCCAGAACTGCACGATCGTGTACACCGACGTCGCCGGGTTCAGTTCCCCGGACCGCGACGACGCCGACCGGATCGACGTGCGCCGCGCCATGTACCGGGCCCTCCAGGAGGCCTTCGAGGACTCCGACGTCCCCTGGGACGGCTGCCACATCGAAGACCGCGGCGACGGCGCGCTCATCGTCGTCCCGCCGCAGGTCACGACCGCCGCGGTGATCGACCCGATGCTGGTGTCGCTCGGCATGCGGCTGCGCCGCCACAACCACCGGTCGAGTGAGGCCGTGCGCATCCAGCTCAGGGTCGCGGTGAACGTCGGCCCGGTGATGCCCGATCCGCCCGGAGTGTCCGGATCGTCGATCATCACGACCGCCCGGCTGCTCGACGCCCCGCCGCTCAAGCAGCGGCTCGCCGCGACGGGCGCCGACCTCGGCGTCATCGCGTCGCGCTTCGTCTACGACTCCGTGATCGTCCACAGCCCCGGCTACGTGAAGGCCGCCGAGTACGAGCAGATCAGCTGCCGGGTGAAGGAATCGGACGTCGAAGGCTGGATCCACCTGCACGGCCTCCCCGCCGAGTCGGCGATCTGACCCCTCGCCGGCTGGTCCCGCACGGGCCGCCAAGCCCCGACCCCGCGTGCACCGGTGCCGCGGGGTTCTTCGCATCCGGGCGAACCGCAGGGCGAACCGCCGGGCGGCCCGGCGAAACGCCCGGACGTGGCCGGTCAGGTCGCGGGCGGATTCTGGCGGTCGCGAGGCATCCGCAGGACGAAACGGGCACCGCGGTCGCTGTCCTCGATGGTGAGCGTCCCGCCGTGCAGCCGGGCGATCTCCCGGGCGATGGGCAGGCCGAGGCCCGTCCCGCCGGGATCGCGGGCCTTGCTGTCCTCCAGGCGCGCGAAACGCCGGAAGACCAGATGCCGGTCCTCCTCGGCGATGCCCACCCCGTCGTCGAGGACCTCCAGGACGGCGACACCGTCCTCCCGGGCCACGGTGACGTCCACCCGGGACTCGGCGTGCCGCTCCGCGTTGTCCAGCAGGTTCGTCAGCAGGCGGACGAGGCGGAGCCGGTCGCCCAGCACGACCACGCCCTCCTGCAGGTGCGGGACGATCCGCTTCGTCCGCTCCGACCTCGCCACCTCGATGGTGACCAGCGCGCCGAGGTCGACCGGCTCCACGTCCTGCCAGGCCGCCGCGTCCAGCCGGGCCAGCTGGAGCAGGTCCGTGACGATCGCCTGGAGCCGTTCGAGGCTCTGCAGGACGGTCCGCGCCGTCTGCGGCCAGTCGGCCTGCTCGGGGAACAGCAGCGCCTCCTCGATCTGCGTGCGGGCCGCGGTGATGGGGCTGCGCAGGTCATGGGACGCGTCGGAGGTGAAGCTGCGCTGCTGCTCCAGCGCCCTGTCCAGGCGGTCGAGCGTCGCGTTCGCGGCCTCCGCGAGCCGCCTGATCTCGTCCCGGTTCTCCGGCACCGTCACCCGGCGCCCCGGCTGCTCGGCGGTGATCTCCGACAGCTCGGCCCGGATCGCCTCCACCCGGGCGAGGGTCTGGTCGACCGTCCCCCAGGCGCGCAGGCACGCCAGCAGGATCACCAGCAGCGAGACGCTGGCCAGGAACAGGATGAGCCCGCCGCTGACGTACCAGGGGACGGTCGGCACGGCGGCGTAGATGATCCAGTCGCCCGTGGGCTGGAAGACGCGGAAGCCGACGACCCACTGGCAGCCGCCCAACCCCGGCGGCGAACAGACGGTCGCGAAGTCGTACACATGGAACCTCGACGGGTCGAACCGGGCGATCGGCGGACCGTCCAGCGTCGGCCCCACCGACCCGGCGATGACCTTCCTGCTCTGGTCCAGCACCTGCACGACGACGCCTTCCGGCGTGACGAGAGGCCCGTTCACGTGCCCGCGCCTGATCTCGTAGGCCGTGGTCAGCGCGGCGGACGTCGCTTTGCTCCGCGCTGAGTTGGTCTCCGAATCCCTGGCCTCCACCAGGATCAGCGTGGTGACGATCGCACAGATCATGGCGGTGACCGCCCCGGCAATGACGGTCATCCGCACCCGTATGGACCATGTGCGCCGTCCGTACACCCGACCTCCCGCAGGTGAGGTAATCACCGCCCGGACCGAAATCAGTCCTCTGAACAGCAGCGACGCCCCCAATAGAGGTCAAAGAAAAGGTTGCCGGGCCGGTCCGTTCCGCAGAAGCGCGAGCGCTGGACCGGTGCCCGATTAGCATGTCCGGTTATGGAGCTGCGCCAGCTTGAGTACTTCGTGGCAGTGACCGAAGAGGCGAGCTTCACCCGGGCCGCCGCCCGGCTGCACGTCGCCCAGCCCGGCGTGAGCGCCCAGATCCGGCAGCTGGAACGGGAACTGGGACAGCCCCTGCTCGACCGGTCCGGGCGGACCGTCCGGCTGACGGAGGTCGGCGCCGCCGTCCTGCCCTACGCGCGGGCGGCCCTCGCGGCGGTCGAGGGCGCGCGGCGGTCGGTGGACGAGCTGACGGGGCTGCTGCGCGGGCATGTCACCATCGGCACCATCGACTGGATCCGGTCCCTCGACCTCCCCGGCATGCTGGCCGGATTCCACCGCGACCATCCGGACGTGGAGATCACGGTCCTCCAGGAGGACGCCGACACGCTCACCGGCGGGCTCCGCGCCGGGCGGATCGACCTGGCGTTCCTCAGCATAGGCGCCGACCCGCCCGACGGGATCGCGACCAAGGTCGTCATCGAGCAGGACCTCGTCGCCGCGGTGCCGCACGGCCATCCGCTCGCGCGGCGGTCCACCGTCCCGCTGCGGGCGCTCGCCGGCCAGGACCTGATCTGCCTGCCGAAGGGGACCGGGCTGCGGGCCGTCCTGGACGGCGCCTTCGCCGACGCCGGGCTCCGCCCGCGCATCGCGTTCGAGGCCGGCGAGCCGCCCGTGCTGGCGGAGATCGCCGGACACGGCCTCGGCGTCGCCGTCCTGCCCGAGTCCGCCGCCCGGAGCGTGCCGGACGTCCTGCACGCGTTGCCGATCGTCCGGCCGCGGCTGAGCGGGCGGATCGCGCTCGCCTGGCGCGCCGAGGGCCCGCGCAGCCCGGCGGCGCGGGCACTGATCGCCCGCGCGCGCCGGGTCACCGCCTGATCAGGCCGCCCGCCGGGCGGACCCCTTCAGGAGCCGGTCGAGGACGTCCGGCCTGTTGGTGATGATGCCGTCCACGCCGAGGCCCATCGCCTTCTTCATGGTGGCGGCGTCGTTGATCGTCCAGGTGAGCACGTCCATGCGGTTGTTGTGCACCGAGCGGACGTAGGACTTGGTCAGGTCGCCGTACCTGGGGTTGATCTGGTCGGCGTAGGACGCCAGCTTCGGCAGCTCCCCGGTCTTGGGCGTGCCGAGCAGCCCCGTAGGGACCTTCGGCAGCACCGCGTGGAAGCGCCGCACCGACGCCCAGTCGAACGACTGGACGACGAGGCGCCGCTCGCGCCGGTCGTACCGCAGCCAGGACGGCGAGCGCCGCAGCTCGGCGGCGATGCGCTTCTCGATGCCCGGATAGAGCGCCGGGCTCTTGATCTCCAGGAGCAGCCCGAGGCCCTGGCCGCGCATCGCCCGCAGCGCCTGCCCCAGCGTCGGGACGCGCTCACCGGCGTACTTCCTCGCGAACCACGACCCGGCGTCCAGCCTCCTGATCTCGGCGAGGGTGAAGTCCTCGACCTTGTAGGGCGCGCGGCCAGGGTAGACGGACTCGACGTTCGTCGTCCGGCCGAGCGTGGTGTCGTGCATGAGCACGAGCTTGTGGTCCTTGGTCTCCTGCACGTCCAGCTCGAACATGTCCGCGTTCTGGACCTTGGCCAGCCGGAACGCGGCGAGCGTGTTCTCCGGCGCGTACGCGGACGCGCCGCGGTGCGCGACGTTCACGACGTCCCTCGCGACCGCGGCGGTCGTGGCGGTGCCGGGGGAGGTAGGGGCGGCGGCTTCGGCGGTCGCCACCGGAACGGTGGCCGCCGCCGCGGTCACGACGACGACGAGCGCGAGACGATTCCGTCGGTGCATCGGTCACCTTTCGGGAGCCGGACTGTCCGCCCCAACCCTGCGGCCTTACGGTGACGACAGAGTTACGGGCCGATAGCAGAGTGTGTACATCCGGCGACAATACGCATCCGGGGCGGTCCCGGGGGTGCCGAGCACGGCGCTTCCGGCGAAAAGATCAGCCGGTGCCGTCCGGGTCGCCGGGCTCCCCGGCACGCGCGCTCTTCGCGGCCCGGGACAGCACCAGCGCTCCGAGCACCAGCCGCCTGCTGCGCCGCAGCGGGCGCGGGAGCCGGACGCGGGACTGCCGCGGCGCCGGCCGCGGCTCCGGAAGCGCCGGCCACCGGGGCGTGCCCAGCCGGGTCGGGCGGCTCCGCCCGCGCAGGATCACCGAGCGGCCGATGTCCCACTCGTCCGACTCGGCCAGATGCGCGAGATCGAGGACGGCGGCCGAGGCGAGCACCCGCGCGTCCTCCCCCTTGGCCAGGTCGCTGAGGCGGGCCGCCTCGTTCACCGGGTCGCCGATCACCGTGTACTCGAACCGCTCCTCGGCGCCGATGTACCCGGCGACGACCGGACCCGCGGACACGCCGATGCCCGCGTCCAGCATCGGCACCTCGGCGCGCAGCCGCACCGCCAGCTCGCGGGCCGCACCGAGCGCCCCGCCGGCCGAATCCTCCAGCTGCGTCGGCGCCCCGAAGATCGCGAGCGCCGCGTCCCCCTCGAACTTGTTGATCCAGCCGCCGTGCCCCGCCACGACCGCCACCACGACGCCGAAGAACCGGTTGAGCAGCCCGACCACCTCGTCCGGCCCCCGCGTGTCGGCGAGCCGGGTGGAGCCGGTGAGGTCGACGAACAGCACCGCCACCTCGCGCGTCTCGCCGCCGAGCGTGATGTCGCCGCGCTCCAGCGCCAGGTCGGCGACCTCCTCGCCGACATGCCGTCCGAACAGGTCGCGCAGCCGCTCGTTCTCGCGGAGCCCGGCGACCATGTGGTTGAAGCCCGCCTGCAGCTGCCCGACCTCGCTCGCGTCGTACACCGCGACCTCGGCCCCGAGATCGCCCCGCTCGACCTGCGCCATCCCGGTGCGCACCGACCTGATCGGGTCGGCGATCGCCCGGGTCGCCATGTAGAGGACGTAGGCCCCGGCGACCAGCGCGGCCCCGCCCACCCCCAGGATCGTGATCGCGAGCTGGGTGACGTTGATGTCCGGCGCGGCCAGCGCGGCGATCGCGACGCAGATCAGCCCGAACACCGGGATCGCCGTCCCCAGCGTCCAGGCGAGCATCACCCGCGTCGTCACCCCGGGCAGCCGGAACCGCTTCGGACGCTCCCTGCCCAGCACCAGGGCCGCCGCCGGCCGCAGCAGCCGCTCCGACAGCAGGTAGACGATCGTGCACGTCGTCGCCGCGCCGAGCAGGCACGTCAGGCCCGTCTTCACGGCCAGCCGCCCGGTGAACAGGACCAGGTCGAGCACCGCCCAGCCGAGCGCCCCCACCGCCCAGAGCGCCCCGACGAGCAGAGTCAGCCGCAGCGGCCCGAGCAGCACCGCCCGGCGCCGGCGCCGGTCGGGCTCCCCGCCGTCCCGGACGAACGTCACCACCGGACGCCACAAACGCAGCCCCGCGACCAGCGCCACCGGCGCCGCGACGATCGGGTAGCCGAAGAACGCCAGCGCGTTGACGAACCGCACATGGTCGCGGTCGGCCAGCGGGGGATCGGGGATCACGAACGTCGCGAACAGCAGCACGACCAGCGAGCCGACGACGTTCGCGACACCCACCACGACCAGCAGGACCCATCGGACTCGGATCTCCAGCATGCTGGTCACGCGCGCCTCCGGAGGGAAGGAACCGCCCACGGGGCATCATCCCACGGCAGAAGGGCGCCTCCGCTCAGGCGCTCGCGCTCTCCTCGGCCACCGGAACCTTCACCGGCTCGACCCGCGACGACCGCCGCACGAACGGCCAGCCGACCACGACCAGCGCGACCCACGCGCCCATCACGTACAGCGCGACCCTCGTGTCGGCCTCCCACGCGATCGTCACGGTGACGAACGCGAAGAACGCCAGGACCAGCCAGTTCGTGTACGGCGCCCACGGCATCCGGTACGGCGACTTCGGCAGCTCCCCGGCCGCCGACCGCCGCCGGTAGATCATGTGCGCCACCAGGATGACCGTCCACACCAGCAGGGCACCGCCCGTCGACACCGACGTGATGTACCCGAACGCCTTCTCCGGCACCACGGCGTTGACGACCACGCCGATGCCCATGACCAGCGCGGAGATGACGACGGTCAGCACCGGGACACCGCGCTCGCTCAGCCGTCCGAGCACCTTCGGCCCATCACCGTTCACCCCGGCCGTCCGCAGCATCCGGGACGTCGAGTAGAGCCCGCCCGCGTTGCACGACGACAGCGCGGCGGTCAGCACCACGAAGTTGACGATGTCCCCGCCGCCCTTGATGCCGATCTGGTCGAACGCCAGGACGAACGGGCTCGCCCCGCCCTTGAACGCCGTCCACGGCACCACCGCGAGGATCACCAGCAGCGACCCTAGGTAGAACAGCGCGAACCGCACCGGCAGCGCGTTGATCGCCCGGGGGATGTTCTTCTCCGGGTCCTTCGCCTCGCTCGCCGTCACACCCACCAGCTCGACGCCCAGGTAGGCGAACATCACCATCTGCAACGTCATGATCGTGGCGCCGGCCCCCTCGGGGAAGACACCGCCGTGATCCCACAGGTTCCCGACCCGCGCCGTGTCCCCGGCGTCGCTGAACCCGAAGACCAGCACCCCGATCCCCACCAGGATCATCATCACGATCGCCCCGACCTTGATCATCGCGAACCAGAACTCCAGCTCGCCGAAGAGCTTCACCGAGATCAGGTTCACCACGAACAGGACCAGCAGCGCGACCAGCGCCGTCTGCCACTGCTCGACGCCCGGCCACCACTTCTGGATGTACTGGCCGGCCGCCGTCAGCTCCGCCATGCCGGTCGTCACCCAGATGATCCAGTACGTCCAGGTCGTCGCGTAACCCCAGAACGGCCCCAGGAACTCCCGGGCATACCCGGCGAACCCGCCCTCCGTCCGGCGGTACGTCAGCAGTTCACCGAGCGCCCGCATGACGAAGAACACGGCCAACCCGGCCACGGCGTACGTCAGGATCAGGCTCGGGCCGGCCTTGGCGATGTTCTCCCCGGCCCCGAGGAACAACCCCGTCCCGATCGTCCCGCCGATGGCCAGCATCTGGATCTGACGAGTACCGAGCCCTCTCTGATACCCCTCCGCACCCTGGTCGGCTGGGAGCTTTGCGACCACGCGGCCTCCCTCACAACTAGCGCCGCCCCTCACGGGCACGGCGTCACCCTCCGGTCACGCACAGTCGCGCAACCCGGGCAGACTAGGCGCCCCACGCATCAACACGAAACGCACCCGTCCGCCCGGTATCGACCCGGTGCCTCTCCGTCACGATCTTGCCCCGCTCGCCCCGCGATAACCGAGTTGGCGCGCCCCTCGGCCATCGCGTATGCTCTCGGACGTCGCCAAGCGCCGGGCCACCCGGCCAAGACACCCCTCCGGAGCCGTTAAGCTCGGAGCAGCAAGGTCCTGTGGAGCAGTTAGGAGTGCTCGCCACCCTGTCAAGGTGGAGGCCGCGGGTTCAAATCCCGTCAGGACCGCCAGACGTGCGGATGCACGTCCTGGGCAGGTAGCTCAGTCGGTACGAGCGTCCGCCTGAAAAGCGGAAGGTCGGCGGTTCGACCCCGCCCCTGCCCACTCTCACACCTCTGACCAGTAGAAACACGGTCAGAGGTGCTTTCATTTCCGGCTTTGAAACGGCCTCAGGCGGATGCACACCGCTCGAACACCTTCCGCCTATCGCATACCGAAGGCCGCGCTGCCACTCGGCGATCCGAATTCCACGCTCACACCAGCGATTGGCAACGACGCGATAAGACCGCTCAGCGGCTACTTGTTTCATTGCCTCAGGACCGGTGCGCGGCCAGGCTTGGTCCATGCGCCCGGGCTGTCGCTCTCTCTCATCGGCTGCCCACGCTGGTCGGGTGGCTCTCTTTTGCCTGCGCGGTCTGGGTGTCGCCCAGGGCGGGGAAAGGCTCAAGAGGGGTTCGTTCGGCTCGACGTAGCGGTGCCCCCAGCTCGACAACCAGGTGATGGATCGAGCATCGGGGGATCGGTATGGATCGAGTGGTCGTTGGCATGAACCCGCACAAACGCTCCGCCACGATCGAGGTATTGGCCGCCGACGAGACCATCCTCCTGCCCAGTGGTGGAAGGTGAACCAGTAGTCGCTGACCACGTGGCAGGGGCCGCCACGCGGTCCGTTCCAGTTCGGCCGTGCGGTGCATGATGTCAGCCACGGCGGGCCCCCAGATCTCCACGGCTTCGCCGAGACGATGCCGGTCGACGGGACGGCCGCACCCGGCCTCACCTGAACACGGGAGGGCGCTTCTCCAGGAAGGCACGCGTTGCCTCCGCTGCCTCCTCGGTGCGCGAGGCCGCGATATGGCGAGCGGCCTCGCGTTCGAGGGCCTCCGCGAACGTCACCTCTTCCGCGTCGTTCACGTTGGCCTTCACCGCACGCAGTGCCCCGCTCGGCCCCGCGGCAAGGCGGCCGGCCAGCTCAGCGGCTCGGGCCCAGAGTGCCTCGTCGTCGCCGGTCACCTCACTCACCAGGCCCCACGCCAATGCCGTGTCCGCGTCGATCCGGTCGGACAGCAGATACGCCTGGCGCGCTCTCGCCGAACCCACGATCCGTGAAAGCGTCCACGTGCCGCCGAAGTCACCTGACAGACCGACCGTGACGAAGGCCGTGGCGAAGACCGCCGATCGGCTGGCCAGACGGAGGTCCGCCGCACAGGCGAGTGACAGACCGGCACCCGCGCACGCTCCGTGCACCGCCGCGATCGTGGGTTTGGGCATCTCTCTCAGCAACTGCGCGGTGCGCATGTACCGCCGTAGGTTGCCGGTGGCCGTGGTGATCCCGCCGCGACCGCCCACTCCGCCGCCGATTCCCTCCTTGAGGTCACCGCCGGCGCAGAAGGCCTTACCGGAACCGCGCAGGACCACCACGCGCACGTCGGGAGCATCAGCGGCCCGCTCCAGGGCCCCCAGAAGTTCCTCCAAGAACGCATCGGTCATCGTGTTCAGACGCTGCGGGCGGTTCATCGTCACCGTCGCGACACCGTCCGCCCGCTCACAGAGCACCATTTCGGCCATAACCATCTCCAGGAATCGTCGGGGCAGGTGTACCGGCGGAGTGCCGCCGGTCTCACATCGAGAGGCCGCCGTCGACGGGCAGCACCACACCGGTGATGTAGCCGGCCTCCCCGGAGGCGAGGAACGCGATCGCCGCAGTGATCTCGGACGGGTCCGCGTACCTGCCCAGAGGAGTCGCCGCCTCGAACTCGGCACGCTTCTCATCGGGTATTCCGGCGATCATGCGGGTCTCCGCGTTCGGTGAGATCGCGTTGACGGTCACCCCGAACCTGCCCAGTTCCTTCGCCGCGGTCTTGGTGAAGCCGATGATCCCGGCCTTGGCGGCCGCGTACGCGGACTGGCCGACGTTCCCGTGCAGGCCGGTGAACGACGTCACGTTGATCACACGACCGTGACCGCGCTCCCGGAAGTGAGGTGTGCAGGCCCGGGTGAAGCGGAACGTCCCACCGAGATGGACGCCGAGCACGGCTTCCCAGTCCTCGTCCGGCATCTTCCACAGAACCCTGTCACGGAGGATCCCCGCGTTGTTCACCACCACATCGATCCGTCCTGTGGCGGAGACCACGTCCGAGACGACTCTTTCGACATCACCGGAGTTCGACACGTCCGCCACCCGCCATTCGGCGCCGATTCCCCCGGCCGCGGACGCCAGGGCGTCGGCGTCCACATCGACCGCGTAGACCCGAGCGCCGGCCGCGTGGAATCGCTTCACCGTCGCCAGACCGATGCCGTGGGCGGCTCCGGTGACGATCACGCTGCGGCCGTCGAAACGAAAATCGGTTTCCGGCATTGGTACTCCTCTAGTCGCCGCGCACATACGGTGACCGTCATGGGCATGGCCCCCACGGTCACGGGAGGGTGTTCACCGGTGCTTCGCGGGTGCACCGAACCCGAGATCCCGGCCGATGATCTCCTTCATGATCTCGTTCGATCCGGCCCAGATCCTGGTCACCCGGGCGTCCAGCCAGGCACGCGCGACCTCGTACTCCCGCATGTAGCCATAGCCTCCGTGCATCTGGACGCAGGCGTCGATGACCTCGTTCTGCGTCTGCGCGCTCCACCATTTCGCCTTCGCCGCGTCGACCCCGGACAGGGAACCCTGCAGGTGCGCCTCCACGCAGCGGTCCACGAACGCGCGCGCTACGTCGACCTTGGTGACCAGTTCCGCCAGCAGGAAACGGTTGTACTGGAAGGAACCGATCGGCGCGCCGAACGCCGTGCGTCCGGCGGCGTACGCCAGCGTCGCCTCCAACGCCGCGGCCGCGTGCGCCACGTTGATGACGGCGCTGTTCAGGCGTTCCTGCGGCAGCCGGTCCATCATCGCGCGGAACCCGCCGTGCAGGGGCCCGACCAGGTTCCCGTCGGTGAGCGGGACGTCTTCGAAGAAGAGCTCGGCGGTGTCCGATTCGGGCTGGCCGACCTTGTCCAGCTTTCGCCCCCGGGTGAATCCCTCCGCCCCGGACTCCACGGCGAAGAGCGAGATGTCGCGCCGCCCGTCTCCCGTTCGTGCCGCGACGAGGACGAGGTCGGCGTGGTAACCGTTGGTGACGAAGATCTTCGAGCCGGTCAGGCGCCATCCCGACGAACCGTCGCGTACCGCCCGGGTGCGCAGCGCCGCCAGGTCGGATCCCGCACCGGGCTCGGTCATCGCGATCGCCGTCACCGTATCGCCGGAGCAGAACCGCGGCAGCCACCGTTCCCGCTGCTCCTCGCTCGTCAGTTCGATGAGATAGGGAGCGACCACGTCGGTGTGAATGCCGACGCTGGAAGCAAAGGCCAGAGCCGCACCGGCCAGCTCTTCCGCCAGGACGACGTGGAAACGGTAGTCGTCCGCCTCTCCGCCCCCATATCTGGCAGGGACGGGGAGACCGAGGAATCCCTGCTCACCCGCGCCCAGCCAGACCTCTCGGGGGATCCGGCGCTCGCTACGGCACTCCTCCTGTCTCGGCGCGATCTCCCGCTGGACGAAGGTCTTGACGGTTCCTCGGAATTCCTCATGGTCCGCAGAGAAGATCGAACGCTTCATGCTCGGCTTCATTTACCGCCTCCGGGCGCGACAGATTCGAGAAAGCCGGGCCGGCGGTCCCAGCGGTGATGCGCCAGCAGCCGCAGCGTGTCGGGGTCGAGGGGCCCCGCGGCCACCGCGGCGACATTGCGCTCCACATTCCCGACACGACGCATGCCAGGGATGACCGTGGTGACCGCCGGGTGGGAGATGGCGAACCGCAACGCCGTCCGCGGCAGGTCGGCATCCGGGCCCAGATCCGCCCGCAAGGCGTCGATCCGATCCATGGTCGCGGCGAGGTTGGCGGGGGTGAAGTACCCGTGCCGCCAATCGGAATCGGGGAATCGGGTCGAGCGGTCGAGGCGCCCGGTGAGCGAGCCCTCGTCGAACGGCACCCGCACGACCACCGCCGTCCCCGCCGCCTCGCACGCGGGGAACAGGTGGTCCTCGGGCGCCTGATCGAAGATGTTGTAGATCACCTGGACGGAGTCGACGAGTCCCGTCCGCACAGCGAGCAGAACGTTCTCCGGCTCCCAGCGGTTCACGCTGATCCCGAACGCCCTGATGCTGCCCTCGGACTTCAGGCGCTCCACCGCGGTGCGCCACTCGTCGCGGTCCGCCCAGTCGTCCGTCCACACGTGCAACTGGAGCAGGTCGATGGTCTCGACGCCGAGATTGCGGATGCTGGTACGGGCGCACTCCAGGATGTGCTCCGTGGGGAACACCTCTCGCAGATCGCTGCCCGCCCGGGCCGGGAACCGGCCATCGCGTGGCGGCACCTTGGTCGCGACGCGCAACGGCACCCCTGGGTGCCTTCGCAGCAGCCTGCCGAGCACCTGCTCGCAGCGCCCGGCGCCGTAGTACAGCGCCGTGTCGAAGAAGGTGCATCCCGACTCGACCGCGTGGTCGAGTGCCCGTTCCGGATTCTCCGCCTGGTCAGAGGTCCAGTCGGTGATCCCCCACATCCCGTATCCGAGAACGGAGACGGGAAACGGCAGGCGCGGCGCGTACCTCAACTCCATCAGGACGCCTCCGCCGGGTAGAAGCGGCTCACCAGCTCGGCCACGCAGACCGGCTTGGTGGAAGCATCGGCCTCGATGGTGATCCGGGTGACGGTCTGCACCGGTCCCCCGCGCTCATCGACCCGTATCAGGGTCCCGCCCGCACGGATCCGGGCGCCGACCGACAGCGGGCTGGGAAACCGCACCCGGTCGAGGCCGTAGTTGACGACCATCGCCGTGTCGCCGACCACCAGGAGCTCGTCGAAGAAATGCGAACACAGCGACAGCGTGAAGAAACCGTGCGCGATCGTGGTGCCGAACGGCCCGTCGGCGGCCCTGACCGGGTCGACATGAATCCATTGCTCGTCCCGAGTGACGCGAGCGAACACGTCGATCGACTCCTGGTCCACCGGGACCCACTCGGTCTCACCGAGGTCCTGGCCCACCAGCGCCAGGAGGTCATGGGCGGTCGAGACCACCGTGCTCATCAGCTCGCTCCTGGTACCGCTGTTCGCACTGGAACGATCGCACCGGTCACGTACGACGCGTCTTCGCTCATCAGGAAACCGACGGTCTCCGTCACGGCGGCGTCCCTACCGGCACCGGGCGCGCCCGTTGGCGACACCGCCGCCACCCGTACCCGCTGAGGCGCCCACTCGACGCCGAGCACCCGGACCAGACCGCGAGCGGCCGTGTCGGTGACACTCGACACGGGGTCGTCCGCCGCCCCGGCGAGGACCACCACGATCGTGCCGCCGCCCGCCTCGATCATCGCCTGGCCCACCTTCTGGCAGGTCAGGAGAGTCCGCGTGAGGTTCACGGCGATGCCGCGCTCCAGTGCCGCGTTGGTGATCTCCTCCGGTCGGCTCCCCGGTTCCTGCGCATGCAGCAGATTGACCAGCACGGTCGGCGTTCCGACACGGGCCAGGTGGTCCGCCAGCGCCCGCTCGACCTCACCGGGGGCCGGCGTGGCGGACAGATCGATCGACGAGACCCTGGCGGCGTGGGTCCCGAGCGCGGCCTCGATACCGCGCGGCAACGGGCCGCCAGATGCGACGAGCAGGACATCAGGATTTGTCGACATGTTTGCACACTGTATGGCATCCTAATTCGTATGCCAACCACCCTCATCACCGGATCCAGCACAGGACTTGGCCTCGCGATGGCACACCGACTCGTCGCCGACGGGTGGCGGGTCGCGGTCAACTCACGCAGCGCCGATCGTGCCGACGCCGCGGTCCGGTCCCTCGGCGGCTCCGACCACGCCGTCGCCGTCGTGGGGGACGTCGCGGACCCCGCCACCGCCGAACACGTCGTCGCGCAGGCGGTGGACCACCTGGGCGCCCTTGATCTCCTGGTGAACAACGCCGGCATCGCCGAGGAGGCGCCGAGCACCGAGCTGAGACTGGACGAGTGGACCCGGATCCTCTCCACGAACCTGCTCGGGGCCTTCGTCTGCGCCCGCGAAGCCGGAATCCACATGCTCTCCCGCGGCGGTGGAACGATCATCAATGTCGGTTCGATGTGGGCGAACCTCGGGATGCCGCAACGCGCCTCCTACGCGACCAGCAAGCACGGCCTTCACGGGCTGACCGCGATGCTGACCCGGGAGTGGGAGGCGCGAGGCGTCCGCACCGTCACGATCGATCCGGGTTACATCCAGACCACGATGGCGGCGAGTGTCCAGGGCGGCGGCAACGAGGAACTCGAACGCCGGACTCCGATGGGGAGGCTCGGCACGCCCGAGGAGGTGGCGGCCACCGTGGCATTCCTCGCCCGTTCACCGCACCTGTCGGGAACGTCGCTGCCGGTCGACGGCGGCTGGCTGGCTTACGGAGGCTGGTGATCCCGTCGCGCCGGGAAGCCGGAGATCCGGCCTCCCGGCGCGTTCCCGCCTGCCGTACCGCCACGGCCGCACGAGTCACCGCGTTCGGTGCCGCGCAGGCCGGACGGCCGAGGCGCCCCGGCTGGACGCCGTCGTCACATGGAGCCGTGGAGTGGCGCGCCGTAACCCAGACGTGCTGATTCGAACACGGCCTCACTCAGCGTCGGGTGAGCGTGGATCGTGTGCGCAAGGTCTTCGAGCGTCGCGCCCATCTCGATGGCCAGCACACCTTCGGCGATCAGTTCCGAGGCGTGCGGGCCGACGAGCTGCAAGCCCATCACGACCCCGGAGCCCCGGTCGGCGAGAATCCGCGCGATGCCCTCACCGTGTCCCATCGTCGCGCCGCGCGCCGACACGCTCATCGGTACGGTACTGATCGCCACGTCGACCCCGTTCCGCCGCGCCGCCTGTTCCGAGAGACCGGCCACCGCCACCTCCGGATCGGTGTAGACGACACTCGGTATCGCCATCGGCTCGAAGACCGAAGGCCTCCCGCTGAGAGCCTCCGCCGCAACCAGCGCCTCCGCCATCGCCTTGTGCGCCAGCGAAGGCCCCTCCGTGAGGTCGCCGATGGCCGCGATGTTGGGCGCCGCCAGCCGCTGACCGTCGACGGCGACCTCACCGTCCGCCAGGACCGCCACACCAGCGGCCTCCAGGCCGAGGTCCTCGACGTTCCGCTTCCGGCCGACGGCGACCACCACGGCGTCCACGTCCAGGCGTCGCTCGCCGCCGGTCCCGGTGACGAGGAGCCGCGCGCCATCGTCGCCGACGACCCGCGCGTCGCAGTGAACGTCGATGCCGCGCCGCTTGAACGAACGCTGCACCACGTGGGAGATCTTCGCGTCCATGCCGGACAGCACCCGGTCCGCCAGTTCGACGACCGAAACCCTGGAGCCCAGGGCATGGAACGCCGACGCCAGTTCCAGGCCTATCGCACCGCCACCGACGATCGCGACGGACCGGGGAAGCTCCCGCAGGGCCAGGGCGTCGGTGGAGTCCAGGACGCGGGAGCCGTCGCGCGGCAGCGTGGGAGGTTCCGCCGGGCGTGAGCCCGCCGCCACGACGGCGTCCCGGAACTCGAAGAAGATCGAGGCTTCTCCGTCACGTCGCACGACCGCACGGCGGGGTCCGGTGAGCCGTGCCTCGCCGTGGACCACCCGGACACCCGCGCCGGTCAGCAACCGGCGGATCGACCGGGCCAGCCGCGAAACGGTCTCGGTCCTGTCCTTCTGGAAGGCGGCGAGATCGACACCGGGGTCGCCGACGACCAGACCCCTGGACGACAGGCGCCGCAGCACCCCCCGGGCGCCGGCGAGCTCGATCAGCGCCTTGCTCGGGATGCACCCCACGTGCAGGCACACGCCGCCGAGCCCCGACTCGCCGCCGTTGCGCTCGACGAGAACCACGTCGCGGCCGAGCTGGGCCGCCCGCACCGCAGCGGTGTACCCCCCGGGGCCGCCTCCGATCACCAGGAGGTCGATCCCTTCCGCCAGTTCACCGACCACCATCAGCGCAACCCTTCGAGCAGCAGGACGGGGTTCTCGACCAGCTCGGCGACCGTTCCGGCGAAGGCGGCCAAGACATCGCCGTCCACCAGGCGGTGGTCCGCCGAGATCGACAGGGGCAGGACCGGCGCGGCCGCGATCTTCCCGTCCCGGACGACCGGCCGCTCCACGATCCGGCCGAACCCGAGATTCCCGCCCAGGCCCGGTGGGATGAGCGGGGTTCCGAAGTGGGTGCCCAGCGGACCCAGGTTGTTGACCAGGAAGGTGGCGCCGGACATCTGCCGAGGGGTCAGGGTCCGTGATCGGGCCGCCTCGCCGAGCCCCCTCAGCTCCTTCGCGAGGTCGGCCAGGGGCCGGCGGTCCACATCGGCGAGCACCGGTGTGAGCAGGCCGTCAGGTGTGGCCACCGCTATCCCCAGGTGGCAGCGCCGGTGGTGAACGATCACCTGGCGATCCTCGTCCACATAGCCGTGGATCTCGGGCGTGCGCGCGAGCGCCACGGCCGCGATCTTCACCAGCAGGGCCAACGGCGTGAGGGCCTGCGCGAGATCGTCGTCCCCTGCCCGGCGGGCCCGCTCCCGCAGGGCGTTACGGCCGGCCAGCAGCCCGCTCGCGTCGGCCTCCCGCAGGTCGAACATGTGCGGGATGGTCTGCCAGCCGGCCGACATGGTCCGCCCGATGGTCCGGCGAAGGCCCCGCAGTGGCGTCTCGATGGTCTCGGCCGTCGGGGACGAGGGCTCTGGCGAGGCCGGGGTGTCGGCGGCGGATCCTTCCGGGCGGGTCCCGGATCGTTCAGGTGGCCATCGATCGAGGTCGGACGCGAGGATCCTGCCGGCGGGACCGGACCCCCGCACCGTCGCGAGGTCGACGCCGAGTTCGCGTGCCCGCCGCCGGACGGCGGGCGACGCGGTCGGCCGCCCAGGACGCGGGTCCGCGCCCTCCGTGGTCGCGGACGACGCGGTCTCCGCCGGTTCGGCGTGCACGGGTACGGCCGCGGGAGGTTCCGCCACCGGGGCCTCCCCGGCCGGAGCGGCTTCCTCGAAGACGGCGAGCAGGTCACCGACCGAGACGGTGTCCCCCGTCTCGCCATGCCGCTCCACCAGGACGCCGTCACTCGGGCACGGCAGGACCACCACCGCCTTCGCCGTCTCCACGCTGACCAGGTCCTGATCTTCCGCGACCGGCTCACCGACGGCGACATGCCAGGAGATGATCTCCGCTTCGGCGAGCCCCTCGCCGGGGTCGGGCATCATGAACGTCCGTCTCATGGTGTCGTCGCCGCCTTCCGGATCGCATCGGCCACCCGGCGCTCGTTGGGGAGGTGGTCCTCCTCCAGCGGGCCCACGGGGTACGGCGCGTCGAAACCTGTGACGCGTTCCACGGGGGCCTCCAGGTTGTAGAACGCTCCCGAACTGACGGTGGCTGCCACTTCGGCGCCGAAACCCCCGGTCAGGGGGGCCTCGTGCACGACGACGGCACGTCCGGTACGGGCGACGTGCTCGTGAATCGTGTCCTCGTCAAGGGGGACGAGCGTTCGCAGATCCAGCACCGTGCAAGAGATCCCCTCGCGTGCGACGGTCTCGGCGGCCCGCTCGGCGACCTGCACCGCGGCGCTCCACGCGAGGACCGTCACATGCTCGCCCCGCCGGGCGACGCGCGCCTTCCCGAAGCCGGTGACGTGCCCCTGTGCCGGGAGGTCGCCCTTCACCAGCCGGTAGCCCCGCAGCGGTTCCAGGAAGAGCACCGGATCCGGGTCCCGGATCGCGGACACCAGCAAGCCGTACGCGTCCTCCACGGTCGCCGGCGCCACCACCTTGAGGCCAGGGCACTGGACGAACTTCGCTTCGAGCGCGTCGGCGTGCATCTCCGGGGTGCGAACCCCGCCTCCGAAGGGCGCTCGGATCACCAGAGGGACGCCGTACCGTCCCCGGGAGCGCCATCTCATGCGCGCTACCTGATCCGAGATCTGGTGGAACGCCTGATGGGTGAACCCGAGGAACTGGATCTCGACGATCGGGATCCGGCCCGCCACCGCGAGGCCGACCGCGCTTCCGACGATCACTCCTTCCGCCAGCGGCGTGTCGACGACCCGGTGCGCGCCGAACCTCGCCTGCAGGCCGTCGGTGGCACGGAACACTCCGCCGGAGAGGCCGACGTCCTGTCCAAGGATCATGGTGCGCTCGTCCCGCTCCAGTTCGTCGCCGAGCGCCGCGCGGATCGCCTCGACCATGCTGACGTCATGCATCGGTGCGCCTCCGTTCCGCCGCGATCTGAGCCGCCAGCCGGGCCGGCGGATTCGCGTATACGTGCGCCATCAGGTCGGCGAGGGCCGGCCGCGGCACCCGCTCCGCCTCGGCGAGCGCGGCCGCGATCTCGGCGCGCACCTTCGAGTCGATCGCGTCATCTATCTGAACGTCGAGCCAGCCGCGCTCGTACAGGTCCTGCCGGAGCCGGTCGACGGGGTCGTTCGCCCGCGCCCTGGCAAGTTCGTCCTCGGGGACGTACCGCGTGGGGTCGTCCGCGGTGCTGTGCGGTCCCAGCCGGTAGGTCACCGCCTCGATGAGGGTCGCCCCCTCGCCCGCCCGAGCACGCCGGACGGCGTCGCCGACCGTCTGCCGGACGGCGACGAGATCGTTGCCGTCGACCAGGTCGCCGTGGATGCCGTACCCGGGTGCGCGCGACGCGAAGGTCTCCGCGGCGGTCTGCCGGGATCGGGGAGTGGAGATCGCCCAGCCGTTGTTCTGGAGGAGGAAGACCACCGGAGCTTTGACCACCCCGGCCAGATTGCATGCCTCGTGGAAGTCGCCTTCGGACGAGGAGCCCTCGCCGAAGAAGGCCAGCACGACGCCGTCGGTGCCGTTCAGCCGCTCTCCCCAGGCGAGCCCGACGGCATGCGGGAGTTGCGCGGCCAGCGAGATCTGCACCGGCAGCATGCGCACACCCTCTGGAATGGCATCGCCGGCGGGATTGCCCAAATAGTGGCAGAATACGTTCGCGAGTGGAAATCCATGGCGGGTGAGGGCGGTGAGTTCACGGTACTGAGGCACCACCCAATCCCGCCCCGGATCGAGCTCCAGCACGGCTCCGGCAATCGCCGCTTCCTGCCCGTGCGCGATGGAAAGGGTCCCGAGTCTTCCTTGGCGCTGCAGGCTGGTCGCCTTCTCATCAAAGCGCCGCATCAGGGTCATAAGGCGGTACGCCTCGACCAGGTCGTCCCGCATGTCTAGGTCAGTTGACTGACGCATTACTCAAGCATACCAGTTTGTATGCAAGATTGTACACGGGACGCCCGCCCTTTTTACATCGGCTTGGACAGCATCGTGTCCCGCGCCTCCTCTATGTGCTCACGCATCAGCCGCTCGGTACGCTCGGCGTCCCGGGCCAGCATCGCGTCCACTATCGCCTGCTGACCACGAATCGACTCCAGCAACTCCTCGTCGGTATACGTCCCGGCAAGCCGGGTGTTGAAGTAGTATTCGCGGCTCTGCTGGATCAACGCGAGCAGGCGCTGGTTCTTGCACGTCGCCAGAATGTGGTCATGAAACGACCTGGTCAGCTCCACGGCACGCGCCCGCAGTTCCTTCACGTCGAGGCGGGCGGCCTCGTCATGAACGCTCCGGACGACCTTGAGCTCCTCGTCGGTGGCCCGCATGGTCCCGAGTCGGACGGCCCATCCCTCCAGCCCAGCGCGTACGTCGTAGATCTCGCGGATCTCCTCGGGGGTGTGCTCGTGCACCACCCACCCGCGGCGCACCCGGCGCACGAGTCCCTCGGCCACAAGGCGCTGCAGGCACTCGCGGACCGGCGTGCGACTCACACTGAGAAGCTCCGCAAGGTCGGCCTCGACCAGCCGCTCATTCGGCCGGAACTCCCCGGTTATTATCGCCTCTCGAAGCCGCTGATGAAGCTCCTGGAACCGATTGGACTCGCTTTTCTGCGAGGCTTCGGAACCCATTCCGATAACCCTCTCCTCACAACTATAATCTGTATTAACCGAATCGGCAGGCACCGGCCCGCTTGGCAGAAAAATCTGCGAGTCGGCGCTCCGCCAACCGATAGGCCGCGCCGAGCGGCGTGATTCTCTCGGCGTCCGCCACCTGGAAGGTCTGCCTGATTCGATCGCCGATGGCATCGACCTTGGCGAGCGCCCGCCTGGCCACAAAGCCTCCCTTTCGCAGGCGATCGGCATCGTAGATGGCACCACCGGCGTTGGCAATGAAGTCCACGCCGTAGATGATCCCACGATCCACCAACTCGTGCGCATGCCGATCTTCGGCGAGCACATTGTTGGCCGAGCCGACCACCACCTTAGCTTTGATCTCACCGATCGTGTCGTCGTTGACAACGGCACCCAGCGCAAACGGGGCGAAGACGTCGACGTCCTGCCGGTGTATCTCCTCCGGTGCGACCGGCCGGGCCCCCGACTCGCGGGTCACCCTCGCCACGCGGTCGTCGTCGATATCGGCGATGATCAGTTCAGCGCCCTGGTCCGCCAGCATGCGGGCCGCCTTCTCACCGACCATCCCCAGCCCCTGCACCGCGATCCGGCGGCCGCGCAGGTCGCCGCGCCCCCATGCGCGTTCCGCGCACGCGCGCATCGCGGCCACGGTGCCGCGTGCCGTCGCGTAGGAGATGTCGCCCACGCCGCCGAGATCTTCCGGCAGCGTGTTGACGTGGTCGGTCTCGGTGAAGATGTGCTCCATGTCGTCGAGCGTCGAACCGACGTCGGCCCCGATGCGGAAGCGGCCGCCCAGACTCTCGACGACCCTGCCCACCGCACGCATCCTGGCTTCGCCCTCCACGGGGCCCAGCGGCTTGCCGACGAGAACCGCCTTGCCCCCGCCGAGGTCGACGCCGGCGGCGGCGTATTTCAGCGTCATCCCCTGCGCCAGCCGCATCGCGTCGACGACGGCGTCCCGTTCTGAGGCATAGGGCCAGATGCGAAGCCCTCCGGCGGCCGGCCCCAGCGCGGTCGAGTGGATGGCCACCACCAGCCTCATCCCGGCGGCGGCGTCGCTGGCCACGACGATCTGCTCGAAGCCGCCGGCCTCCAGGTCGGAGAAGCCCAGCCCGGACGACAGGTCGGAGGATTTGTTCAAGGTCGTGAATTCCATGTCTTCCCTCTAGATAGCGGCGGCCGCGGTGAACGCGTCCTGCACGGCGGACTCGACACGCCGGGGACCGAGCACGTCGCCGACGAGCAGGACCTCGGTGTGCTCCTTGAGCCGGTAGGCCAGCGAATCGTCCGGCCGGGCGCCCGTGGTGACCACGGCATCGACCGGACGCGAGCTCTCCGCGGACGTGAACACGTTGCGCAACCGGAGGACGGAGGAGCCGTTCCCCGCGCGGAGATCGACCGGGGCCCATCCGGGCAGCAGCTCGGCGCCTCCGTCCAGCAGGTCCTTGTACACGTCCTCCAGGGTGTGGTGTTCGAGGTCGCCCCCCACCACCGGACGCGAGGAGGTCACGGCGACGGTGGCGCCCTTGGCCTGGAGGTGGGAGGCGACGAACAAGGCCTGGCCGCGGTGGTCCTCGTCGACGACCACGACACGTCCGGACGGCGGCTCGGGCATGGCCATCACCTCGGCGGCGCCGAGGGCGCCCAACCTCCCCCAGTCACCGGACGCCGACACGGCGCCGGTCGCCACGACCACGACAGCCGGATCCAGGTCGAGCACCGTGGCGACGTCCGCCGAGACACCGGTCCGGACGTCCACCCCCAAGCGGTCGATCTCCGAGACCCACCAATCCCTGGCTCTGCCGAACTCCCCACGTCCCGGGGCCGCCGCGCACGCGGAGAGCTTGCCTCCGAGGTGCTCGTCACGCTCCAGCAGGACGACCTCGTGGCCGCGGGCGGCGGCGACCCTGGCCGCCTCCAGCCCCCCGGGTCCACCGCCGATCACCACCACGCGGCGCGCCGTGGCGGTAGGGGTGGTCTCCACCTCGGCACGCTCGCGCTCGTGCCCCGTCACCGCGTTGTAGACGCAGCCGATGGACCTGCCCTTGTGGAGTTCCCCGACGCACATCTGCACGCAGCCGATGCATGGGCGAATCTCGTCCCTGCGCCCCTCAAGGGTCTTGCGAACGATGTGCGGGTCGGCGATATGGGCCCTCGTCATCCCGACCACATCGGCATGGCCTTCGGCGAGGACCTGCTCCGCGTGCTCCGGGTCGACGATGCGCCCCACCGCGAACACCGGAAGCGACACCCGCCGCTTGACCATGCTCGCGTACGGCACCATCACACCGTGCGGGTGGTGCATCGTCGGAATCGGCGAGTCGAAGAATCCGGCTGACACGTTGACGTAGTTCGGAATTCCGGTCTTCACGAGCAGGTCGATGACTTCGAGCGCCTGGGGCTCGTCCATCCCGCCCTCGATCTCGTCGCTCGCGTTGACCCGGATTCCGATGATGTGCTGGTCACCGATCGCGTTCGCGATCGCCTGCAAGATCTCGCGAGCGAAACGGGCTCGCCTCTCGGCCGTCCCCCCGTACTCGTCGGTACGCCGATTTGTCAGCGGCGACAGGAAAAGGTTGACGAGCTGGCCGTGCCCGCAGGAGAGCTCCACGCCGTCCATTCCGCCCCGGATGGCCCGCGCGGCGGCGGCTCCGAAGGCCTCGACGACCTCGCCGATCTCGCCGACGGTCATCTCGTGGGGAATGCGCCCCTCTCCCTGCACCGAAACCGGCGAGGGAGACCATGCGGGTTCCGGCCTGTCGTAGATCCGCTGCGCGAGGTGCCCGAGCTGGGCCTGGACGAGGCCGCCGTGCTCGTGAACCGCATCGGCGACGGCTCGATACCTGGGAATGATCTCGTCATCGACGTTCCGGTACACCCCGTACGGGAGCGGCGAGCTGGAATGCACGATCGACGTGCCCATGGTCATCAGGGCCGCGCCGCCCCGGGACCGCTCCGCGAAGTAGGCCGCATCACGTGCGCCGGGGAACTGCCGATCGTCCACATAGAGGGTCGTATGAGCGGTCACCTGAACCCGGTTGCGAAGCGTCCGGGGACCGAGATCGAGAGGTTGGAAGAGGTACTCGAACGAGGCTGGGAGCTTCTGCATACGAGACGGCATACAGAACAGTATATAACTCGTGGAAGCGGTGAGTCCAGGTATACGGGCTGTTGAGAGGCCTGCGGACCGAGGCGTACATCGCCCGGAAGTGGCGAAGGCACGCGGCTGCCGAGGCCCTGCCACGGCGGCCGCCGGAGCGCGTCTCCCCCCGACGGCCGCCACTGCATCGTTACAGCTGGATCGACTTGACCTGCAGGTACTCTTCGACACCGAAGGTTCCGAATTCGCGGCCGATGCCCGACCGTTTGTAGCCGCCGAACGGCGCCAGCGGATTGAAGCGCCCACCGTTGACGTCGACCTGCCCGGTCTCCATCTCCCTGGCGAAGTCGAGCGCCCGTTCCCGGTCCTTCGCCCAGACCGCACCGGCGAGCCCGTAACTCGAATCATTCGCGAGTTCGAGGGCCTCCTCCTCGGTCTCATAGCCGAGGACCGCGAGAACCGGGCCGAACACCTCCTCCCGAGCGATCCGGGAATCGGGTGGCACGTCGACGAACACCGTCGGCCGAACATAAAACCCCCGGTCCAGACCGTGCGGCCGGTCCACTCCCCCGATCAGGAGCTCGCACCCATCGCTGACTGCGCCGTCGATATACCGCAGCACCGATTCCCGTTGACGCGCCGACACCACGGGGCCCATCCGGGTCGCGGGGTCCATAGGGTCACCGGGTTCGTTCGCCACCGCGTATTTCGCTATCAGTTCGCGGGTCACGTCCAGCCGGGACCGGGGGACCAGCATCCTGGTCCAGGCGCTGCAGGTCTGGCCCGCGTTCATGAAGGCGTTCGCCACACCCACCTTGACCGCGACCGGCAGGTCCGCATCCTCCAGGATCACGTTCGCCGACTTACCGCCGAGTTCCAGGGTCACCGGCCGGACCAGGTCGGCCGCCAGGGATCCGATCCGCCTGCCGGCATCCGTGGAACCGGTGAACGACACCATGTCGACGCCCGGGTGGCGCACCAGCGCCTCGCCGGACTCCGCGCCCCTGCCGATCACGAGGTTCACGACACCGTCCGGCAGGCCGGCCTGCTCGATGATCTGGCACAACGCGTACGTGGAGAGCGGCGCCTCCAGGCTCGGTTTCAGGACCACCGTGCACCCCGCGAGCAGGGCCGGGGCGAGCTTGGCGATGATCTGGTGCAGCGGGAAATTCCACGGCGTGATCGCCGCGACGACGCCGCGAGGCTCTCTCACCACCAGCGAGTTGCCCACTTCGGTGCTGAACCGCAGCGAGTCGGCGATCGTCCGGTGCGACTCGAGGACGGAGATGGGCAATCCGGTGTGGACGCCGCGCCCCAGCCTCACCGGAGCGCCCATCTCGGTGGCGATCAGTCGGACCAGCTCGTCCTGCCGTTCCCGCATGCCTTCGGCGATCGCCAGGATGTGCGCCAGGCGCCGTTCCACGGGCACTGTGCGCCATCCGTCGAACGCACGGCGCGCCGCGGCCACGGCATCGTCCAGATCCTTGGCGGAACTCGAGACCACGACCCCGGCCGGTTCCTCCGTGGCGGGGTTGACGACCGCGATCTCCGCACCGGACGCTCTGACCCACTGCCCGCCGATGTACAGATCTTTCCAGCTGATCATGTTGCCCTTCATGTCGGTGTAGGGACGTCACACGACGGATCACAGAAGGTTCGGCTTCCCGACGTCGGCGGAACTCTCCGGAAGGCCGTACTTCTTCAACGCGCGCGCGATGACGCCCTCCTGCCGGAGCGAGGCGATGTCCTCGTTGAGTGCCTTGGTCATCGCGTCGTTGCCCTTACGGTGCGGCCATCCCGCCTGACCTGGCGAGCTGGTCGCCGCCACTCGTGGATCCGCCGGCGGCACCCGCATTTTCAGGTTCTCTTTCCGGGTCGTCTTGATCATGTTCGTCGCTCCGGCCGCTCCATCGATGGCGACCTGCAGACGCCCCGCGGCGAGATCCTGGAACATCGCCGCCTCGGTGGGGAAGACCTTCAGGTTCCCGCCCAGCAGCTTCTTCATGTCCTCGTTCCAGAGGTTGCCCTCGAAGGTGCCCACCTTCTTGCCGACCACGTTGTCCACGGTGGCGACGGTTCCGCCCTCCGACACCAGCACCATCGCGTCGCTGTAGAGCGGGTCGGTGAGGTTCAGAGCCTTCGCGCGCTCCCTGGTGCGGTACCAGTCACCGGCCGCCAGGTCCGCGCGTCCCGCTTGCACCGCCGGGATCACGCCTGCCGCCGCCTGCTCGATGAGCTTGATCTCCAGGCATTCCAGCTTCGCCACCTCGCGCAGCAGTTCCCCCTCGACGCCTTCCAGAGTGTCGCCGCGGACGATGGTGGCCGGGGAATAGGTGTACGAGGAGACCGTAAGGAAACCCTTTTCAAGGGTCTCGAATTGGTGTTTCGCCTTGCAGTCCGAAGGAACCGAGCCACTCCCGGCACCGCAACCGCTGACTGTCGTGGCAAGCACCACTGCTGCGAGCAGCCCGCCGCCAATTCCTCTACAGTTCATGAAGACTCCCTGGTTGGAGGGTCAGAAGACTAGGAAGGATGAGCGAGACGACGCTCCAAGGCGCGCACCAGGGCGACGCCCGGCAGAGTGACCGCGGCGAACAGCACCGCTGCGAACCCGAGGGACTGCGCATAGTGGAAGGTCCGGGACCCGATCGCGTACGACTGGCTGAGCAGTTCCGGCACCGCGATGGTGAAGCACAGGGTGGTGCCCTGGAAGATGAGGATCGCGAAATTGATCAGCGGCGGCATCGCGATGCGCAGCCCCTGCGGCAGGATGATGAAGCGGAACTGGTCCACCTGGCTCAGACCGGCCGCCTGGGCGGCCTCTCGCTGTCCGGCGGGGACGGCCTGGATACCCGACCGCATGATCTCACTGGTATACGCCGCGGTCGTCAGCCCCAGCCCCGCCACGGCCGCGACGAAGGATTCCAGTTTGAGGTCGACCTGTGGCAGCCCGAAGTAGAGGAACTGCAACAGCACCAGCGCCGGAGTGCCCCGTCCGACCTCGACGACGGCGATCGTCGAGATCCTGAGAAGAGCGTGCGAGGACGAAGCCAGTACCGCAAGGAGCAGGCCGAGGGGGAGTCCGACCGCGAGACTCGCCACCGTCAACTCGACATTGACGAGAAGCCCCTTCAGAAGCGTGGGAAACTGTTCCGCCCAGTCGGCGAGTAGCCCGCTCATCGCGCGAACCCCACTCTGAAGCGACGGTCCAACCGGCGTGAGAACAGTGCGAGCGGGACGCTGAGCGCGACGTACAGGACGGCGGCGATAGTGAAGATCGTCAGCCCCTCGAAGGTCAGTTGGGTCTGCGTGTTCGCCAGGTAGGTGATCTCCACGACGCCGATGATCGAGACGATCGAGGAATCCTTCAGCAGGGCGATGGCGAAACTCGTGGCGGGTGCGACGACGGCGCGCATGGCCTGCGGGGCGATGATCTCGGCGAAAACCCGCGCCTCACTGATTCCCAGTGCACGCGCGGCTTCCCACTGCCCCTTGTCGACCGCCAGAAGACCACCGCGGTAGACCTCTGCCATGTAGGCGCAGGAGACCATGCCGAGCCCGAGGATCCCGGCTGTGAACTTCTCCAGCTTTATAACGTCCTGCGCGAGTCCGTAGTAGATGAAGAACAACCATGCGACCGGCGGGACCGCACGCAGCAGGTCCACCACGAACTGCACCGGAGCGCGGACCAGAAGAAGACGCGAACGCCGCAGCAACATGAGCGGGACGCCGCCGACCACACCGATGAGAAGCGAGCCGAACGTGATGAGGAGAGTGCCCGGGATGCCCTCCGCGAGGACCGTGAGATGATCCATGATCTCACCGATCCAGGATCGCCCGTAGGAAACGACGGGTCCGGGGATGAGCCGGTTCGCGGAGAAGGTTCTTCGGGGGTCCCGACTCCAGGATCCGGCCGTCGGCCATCACGACCACGGTGTCGGACACGTCCTCCGCGAAGGGCAGCTCGTGCGTCACCACGATCATGGTCATGCCATCAGAGGCGAGTTGCCGCATGACGGCCAGCACGTCCAGGCCCAACTCGGCGTCGAGCGCGGAGGTCGGTTCGTCGAAGAGCATGACGGTCGGATCCAGTGCCAGCGCACGTGCGATGGCGATGCGCTGCTGCTGACCTCCTGAGCACTGGCTCGGATGCGCGCCCGCCTTGTCGGCGAGCCCCACCTGCTCCAGCAGCATCATCGACCTGGCGTCCGCATCGGCTTGGCTTCGGCCGAGGACACGCCTCTGGGGCAGCGAGATGTTCCGCAGCACCGTCAGGTGCGGGAACAGGTTGAACGACTGGAACACCATGCCGACGCGGCGGCGCAGGTCAGCCAGATCTCTGCCGGTAAGGCAGCCCTTCGGGCCGCAGGCCTCCGTCCCGTCGACGAGGATGCGCCCGCGAGTGGGGGTCTCCAGAAGGTTGATACAGCGGAGCAGCGTGCTCTTCCCGGCGCCGCTCGGCCCGATGATCGCGACCACCTCGCCGCGGCCGATGTCCAGTGAGACATCGTCAACGACGGCGCGTCCTGCGAACTCCTTGCTGACGGACTCGATGCGCACGGTCGCGGACGAGGCCCCGGCGGCTCGGCCCGGCTCAGCGCCCGCGGCCTTGCGGGGAATGTGACCTGGGCTACTCTCGGAGGACATTGCCGTATGCTAAACAGCATGCAGCTATGCATGCAAGAGTTGGAGCTGGGATAGGACCCGCCGATTCACAGCCTGCTCCCTCGACCGAGGGCATCATTTCGAGCGCGCATCCCCCGACCACCGCATCATGCGGCACGTGGGCACGTCCACAGTCGCCCATGGGGGCGACCGTGTGCTGATCGGACAGCTCCAGCCGTTCCACCCCAGCACGCCGGCCACATCAGCGACGCAGCCGATGGCCCGGTTCCGGCCACCGCTGGCCGCGTCCCGGCGTGCTCAGGAGCCGGTGGGGAGTGGGTCCTTGGTGAGGCGGGCCGCGAGCCAGTCACGCACTTGCTCCCCGGACTCGTGCAGCGCGGGGACGGTCAGAGGGTCATTGGCGAGGGCCCCGTCCACCCAGCAGCACCGCTGCAGGACGGTCACCTCGGGGGCGTCGTCCGGCGTCAGCCGCGGACGCCGATTCCGTGCGGGTCGTCGTCACGGGCGCGGACGCCATCGGGTCCGACCTCAAGCTCTGGAGCATCGGTGGCGTGATCATTCACCACTGTGACGGCGCGGAGTCCTTGGCCGACGATCGGAAGGGTGAACCGTGTGGGTGCCCTGAGTTGCTGGCAGATCGGAAGGCCGAGGCCAAGGCTGGGCGGGGTCCCAAGCCCGACACCAGCACCAGTTTCCGTCTACTCGACGTGCCCGGCCTCGGCAGGTTCCAAATGCGGTCGGGCAGTTGGGACCTGCTCCGCGTGCTGCATGAGTATGTGAGCGACCTTGACGGCATTCGGCGGGCCGCGGCGGTGTGCGCCCTCACGCTGGAAACGGTCACGTTCGTTCCGAAGGGCGGCCCCATGGGGGACAAGATCGTGAGCTACAAGAAGCCCGCTCTCAAGGTCGACTGACCGTACGAAGGTGCATCGGAGCCGGCGTGACCCTACGTGACGAGTCTGGTGTGGACGGCGCGGGTAGTTGCGTGGGAGGCATGGCCACGACATGCAGCGGGTAGCTACTGTGTAGCGCAGCGTGGCAGGTTGCCGGGCGAACACAATCCGCTTATCCCTGCCCACCTCTTAGACCAGCGAAAACGCCCCGGAGCCCCACGGCTCGGGGCGTTGTTTTTGACGGCAACGCAGCTTCCGCGACGGCAGACGGTCATCACACATCAGCGCAAGGCCGACGAGGCGCCGCCCCGAAGCGTGGTCTCTCGCGCAGCGAAGGAGCCAGGATCACGCACCGAGGCACCCTGCAACGTCAACTTCAGAACGTGATCTGAGTATGATGGTGGCATGAGCACCGCAGCGGACGCAGTGACCTTCTCAGACTTGTCGCGCAACCCCAAGTCCGTAGCCGAGCGCGCCGCGCGCCTCGGCCGGCTGCGTGTCACCCACCGCGATGCCCCCGACTTCTACCTCACGGCCGCTGACCGGGAAGAGCAGCGCGATGAGAGTCTGACGACCGCGTCACGGATCTTTCTGGCGCTCATGAAGCATGATCCGAGCGCTCGGGCTCTGCTCCTTGCCATGCCCGACGTGTTCCCCTGGATCCGTCACCTGAGCGTTGAAGAGGTCCGCGCCTTCACCGTGGAGCTGATCGACGCCCTGTCCGACGCCGCCGAACTCGATCTCGACACGAATGCTCAAGAGGTCATCACCGGCTGGCGCGCCACCGCCCGAATCAAGGCAGATCCCACGCAACACGAGGAAGCCCTTCGGGCGACCTCTGGTGACTTCGGTCCAGTTGAGGTAACGCCTTGAGCCCCAAGCGAGGCGACAGGGTCACCGTCCCACCGCCAGACGACCAATGGGATGTCCGGTTCGGCACCAGCGAGGCGGTACGAGGCTGGGAAGAGCTATGCCGTCTCGCTCTGTCGAACACACGCCGATGCCTGGAGACCCTACGCGCGGAGCCGCGCTCCCGCGCCAACCACGAGCGCCAGCACCGACTCCGCGGAGACCTCGCCACGCACCGGCACAACGGTCGGGACCTCGAACAATGGGAGTACGAGGTCACGAGCGGCGGACGAGTCCGCTACGTGATCAACGATGACGACCGTACAGTCTGGATCGTCCACGCATCCCCGCGCCATCCCAAGGACACCGACCGGTGACGGCAACCCTGACGGCAACGACGGCAACCAACCGGCACCGCGGGCGCACGTCGGGCACCGTCTGACCTCGGTCGACAGGGCGGCCGCCGGGCGGTTGCCACTTCTGAAAGCGGAAGGTCGGCGGTTCGACCCCGCCCTGCCCACCTCTTAGACCAGCAGAAACGCCCCGGAGCCAACAGGCCCGGGGCTTCGTTTTGACAGCAACGAGCGATGCCCCACGGCGGACGGTCGAGGATCATCGCACATAGATCGCCCCCGGCCAGGGCCACCAACGGATTCGGGGCTGGACAGACTCGGTTTCGAGACTTACCGTCGATGGTATATATCATCAATCGTATGTTCGAGATCGAGATGGAGCCTGAGGTCGTCACGTGGCTGGACACGCTGACGTTCGCCCAGTATCAGCGCGTCATGCGCAACGTGGACGACTACCTGGTCGACCGAGGTGACATGCTCGATGGAGACCACACCAAGGCACTACGCGACGGAGTCCGCGAACTGCGCGTCCACCTGGAGGACACGGCCTGGCGAATCACGTACTGGCTACCGACCGGGCCTGGCCGCTTGATCGTGTTACTGACGGTGTTCCAGAAGGTTCGCAACGACGCGCAACCACGGGACGTGGAGCGAGCAGTGAACGCACGACGGGTCTGCGAGACGTCCCATACAGGACCAGCAGACCATGTCTACGAAAGGAGCGAGTGATGGCCGGGCACACCCGTTGGAAGCTTGACCGTGAGCGGCGGCTGCGCGAGGGAGCACCCAGCCACCCCGAGTACGACCTTGCCGGCCTTGACCTCCGGCTCGGCGACATGATCCGCGAGCGCCGCAGGGAACTGGGGCTCACCCAGGCAGAGGTGGCCGAGCTCGCAGGCATCACACAGCCCGCGTTGTCGCGCATTGAGGGCGGTGGAGGTGTGCCAACCCTGGCGATGCTGGACCGGATCGCCAAGGCCATGCACACCACGTTCACCATCACCGTTGGCGAGCACGCAGCAGCGTGACCCAACCACCCTCAGGACGCTTCGAGTCGGCCCGGTGGCGCAGAGCCAAGCCAGCTGACAGCAACGGTGACAGCAACAACGGCATTCGACCCCTACCGTCGGCACATCTCGCCCACCGTCCAACCTCGATCGATGCTCGCGCGGCAGGGGTGTTGTTATAGCTGAAAAGCGGAAGGTCGGCGGTTCGACCCCGCCCCTGCCCACCTGGTCCTCTGACCAGCGAAAACACCGGTAACGGGTTGATCACCGTACTATCTCCCGATGGGTACCGCCCGTACGCGGCGCCCGAAGGACCTCCGAGCAGGTACCTTCCAGCCCGCGATCAACTCGTTCACCCTCCACCTCAACGCCGAGGGGAAGTCCCCGAAGACCGTCCGCACCTACGCCGAAGCGGCGCAGTGGTTCGCGGCCGCTACACCCATGCGGGCACCGGCCGACCGACCGGACGTGGCGACGGCCGCCTCTACCTGCGCGTTCCGATCCGGGAGGAGGACGAGGCCAAGCGTCAGGTACAGGCGAGATGCGACCCCGAGCACAAGCTCTGGCATGTCGCGGCGAACGTGCCGAGGACCCGCCTGAGCCGCTGGCTTCCCGGTGGCACGTGACACACGCGCGGCGTTTCGTCACATGGCGCGGCCTTCCACCGCTCTTCGGGATGGCCGCCACCGTTCGGTGCTGTTGTCTCCCGTTGGTCCGAACGACGCACGGACGGTGGCTAAGGTGAACCTCGTCCGCGGAGCAGCGCCCGAGCCGCGCCGACCAACCAACGGCGACGACGGCGTGGCCCGGACTGGGGAAGAGATCGCGCCGACCGGGGGGATGTGATGGAGCCGCAGAACGCGAGGCCGTTCGCGCACCTCGATGCGCCGCTGTCGGACACCTACCGGCGCGTCATGGGCGTCTTCGTGGAGAACAAGCGGCGGTTCGTCGTCCATCTGAGGCCCGAGGACGTGGCCGAGGCGCTGCGCCGCGACGGTGGTTCCGGGCTCTCTCAGGAGACGGTCGACAAGGCGCTGGGCAGCCTGGCCGAGTGGGGGAACCTGCGCGCCGATCCCGACACCAGCCGGGTCACCACGGTCGAGGACTTCTACCGGGCCCGGCACCTCTACCAGCTCAGCCGTGAGGGCGAGGCAGCGGAGCGGGCGCTGGAGGTGTACGAGCAGGAGATCGGCCGCCGGGGAGAGCTCCAGGCCGTCGCGCTGGAGGATATCCGCGTGCGGTTGCGGGCCCTGCGCGATCTGCCGGGGCATCCCGACCCCGCCGTCGCCCACAACCTCCTTCTGGAGCTGATGAGCCGGCTGGACAGCCTCGCCGCGAACGCGAGCGCCTTCATGAGCGGGTTGCAGCGCACCATCGAGCTCCAGGACGTCGACGAGGAGGCATTCCTGGCCTACAAGGACCGGCTCATCGCTTACCTCGAAAGGTTCGTGTCCGAGCTGGTCGTCAAGCACCACGACATCGCCACGACCTTGCGTGCGCTGCCGCCCGAGCATGTGGCGGCCCTGCTCGCGGCAGCCGCGGGACGCGAGGCCGCCGATGCCGTGCCGGACGGGGCGGCGAGAGCGGCAGAGGAGACGCCGTCCGCCGCCGTGAGCGCCGCCACCGGGGAGAAGCTGGCCGCCTGGGAGAGCCGCTGGTCGGGGCTGTGGTCCTGGTTCGTGGGCGGGCGCGGGCATCCGTGCCAGGCCGATCTGCTCCGTACCCGGGCGCGTAAGGCGATCCCGGATCTGCTCGCCACGATCAGCGTGCTGCAGGAGCGCCGTGCCGGGCGCAGCGACCGGTCCTCCGACTTCCGGGCGCTGGCCCGGTGGTTCGCCCAGTCCCCCACGGAACAGGACGCGCACCGGCTGTGGCGGGCGGCGTTCGGGCTGTCGACGGCGCGCCACCTCACCGCGGAACCGGGAGCTCCGATCGCCGAGGTGCCCGCCGCCACGAGCTGGCTGGAGGCTCCGCGCGTCGAGGTGTCGGCACGGCTGAGGGCCGCGGGTCACTACGCCAAGCGCGGCGCGCCGAAGGGGGTGCGTGACCGTACCGCCGAACGCGAGTCGCTCGCCCGGGAGGTGGCCGCCGAGCGGGAGCAGACCGAGGCGGCACGCCGCCGGCTGGCGACCGGGCGGACGGCCCGGCTCAGCGAGATCGGCCTCCTGGACCGCCAGGAGTTCGCCCTGTTCCTGCGGCTGCTGGGCGACGCGCTCGCAGCCGGCCCGCCCGGGCCGGACGGGGCGATCCGCACGCGCACCTCCGACGGCGCGCTGGCGGTGACCCTGAGACCGGTGGGCGGCCTGGCCGAGGTCGAGACGGAGGACGGCGTGCTGCGCGGCCCCGACCACGAGCTCACCATCGTCGACCTCATGACCGGCCCGGAACCGATGGCGGTCCGCTCGTGACGGGCGCGCTGACCGACGTCCTGGAAGCCCAGCGGGACGAGGAGCGGCGCCGCGCCGTCCGGATCCTGCTGCGCACGCCGCTGCTCACGCCGCGCGACGCCGAGTACGCCCTCGTGCGCCGGCACGCCGGGTACCTGGCCCAGTGGTTCGCGCGGGAGGCAGGCTGGTCGCTGCACACCGACCCCGGTGTCGCCCGGCTCCGCAAGGTGCCCGGCGACCTGGGCGACGGGAGCCGCGCCGCCCGGGTCCGCGACGGCGGAGCGCGCGCCCGGGAGCCGTTCAGCCGGCGCCGCTACGTGCTGGCGTGCCTGGCGCTGGCCGCGCTGGAGCGCGCCGAGGCCCAGGTCACGCTCGGCTGGCTGGTGGATCGGGTCGTCGCGCTGGCCGCCGACGAGGAGATCGCCCGCGCCGGCATCGTGTTCACCATGGAGGACCGGGACGAGCGCGGCGACCTTGTCGCGGTCGCGCAGTTGCTTCTGTCGCTGGGCGCGCTGGTGAAGGTGGCCGGCGACGAGCAGGCGTTCGTCAACCGGAGCGGCGACGCCCTGTACGACGTGGACCGCCGCGTGCTGGCGGTGCTGCTGGTGGCGCGGCGCGGACCGTCGCTGGTGGAGACCCGCGGGCATGATGAGAGGCTCACCGCGATCACCGGGGACCTGCTGCCCGACACCGAGGACGGCCGCAACCGGATGATCCGCCACGCCCTCACCCGGCGGCTGCTGGACGACCCGGTGCTGTACTACTCCGACCTGTCTCCTGAGCAGCGCGCCTACCTCGACATGCAGCGCGGTCCGTTGCTGAAGCGATTGACGGAGGGGACCGGGTTCCTGGCGGAGGTCCGGGCCGAGGGCATCGCGCTGATCGACCCGACCCGGGAGGCAACCGACTTCGGGATGCCGGAGGAGGGCACTGAGGGGCACGCGACGCTGCTGCTGGCCGAGTTCCTCTCCGACCGGCTTCGAACGGGTGCGCCGACCGTGGCGGTTGAAGAGGCGGAGCGGCGCATGGTCGAGCTCATCGGCGAGCACAAGGCGCACTGGCGCAAGAACGTCCGCGATCCCGGCGCCGAACGGGCGCTGACCACCCACGCGTTGCACCGGCTGTCCGCTCTCGGGCTGGTGCGGCTGTCCGCCGAGGAGGTCGTGCCGCTGCCGGCGCTGGCCCGCTTCGGATATCTCGAACCCACCATCGTCGGGAAGAGGGAGAAGTCATGACGGCCGGCGCCAATCTTGATGCGGACGGCTCGTCCCTGGCTCCGAACGCATCGGCGGAGTTGCCGGTGGCGCGCGCCGCGCGATGGCAGCCTCTGCGCACGGGCCTGGTCGACCTGTTCTACTACGACCACCAGGAGTTCTGGTTCCGTGACGGCCGGGTGCTGTTCCGCGGCAACAACGGAACCGGCAAGTCCAAGGTGCTGGCTCTGACGCTCCCGTTCCTGCTGGACGGCGACCTGACGCCCAGCCGGGTCGAGCCCGACGGCGACCGGGGCAAGCGGATGGAGTGGAACCTGCTGCTCGGCGGCCGCTACGACGAGCGGCTGGGGTACACGTGGCTGGAGTTCGGCCGGGTCACCGAGGACGGGGAACGCGCCTACCTCACCGTCGGCGTGGGGTTGAAGGCGGTCGCGGGGCGCGGCATCGCCGACCGCTGGTTCTTCGTGACCTCGCAGCGGGTCGGCCAAGACCTGTTCCTCATCGGATCCGGAGGCGCGGCGCTCACCCGGGACCGGCTCACCGAGGCGATCGGGTTGCACGGCCAGGTCACCCAGCGCGCCGAACGGTACCGGCGGATGCTGGACGAGCACCTGTTCCATCTGGGCGAGGAGCGCTACGACGCGCTGATCAATCTGCTCATCCAGCTCCGGCAGCCGCAGCTGTCCAAACGCCCCGACGAGAAACGCCTCTCGGCGGCTCTGTCGGACGCCCTCACGCCGCTCGACCAGGCGGTGCTGAGCGACATCGCGACCGCGTTCCACGACCTGGAGCAGCAGCGCGCGGAACTGACCGGCCTGCGCGACACCCGCCGCCACGTGGCCCGCTTCGTCGACCGGTACCGCCGCTACGCCTCGGTCGCCGCGCGGCGGCAGGCCCGCGAGCTGCGCACGGCCCACAGCGCGTACGAGGCTGCGCAGCGGTCGCTCGCCGGAGTGCGCGAGGAGATCGAGCGTGCTGGCCGGGAGGAGGCGGAGGCCGCCGAACTCCTGGAGACGGCCCGCATCGAGCACGCCGAGCAGACGGCGGTCCGGGAGGAACTCGGCTCCGACCCGCGGCTGAAGAACTTCGCGGACGCTCAGCGGTACGCCGAGCAGGCCGAGCAGGACGCGGCGAGGGCCCGGCAGACCGCCGAGCGGGCCGAAAAGACACGGTCGGAGCGGAAGGCCCGGCACGACAGGGCCATGGATGAGGTCGAGCGGAGCGCCGCGGCCCTGGCCGAGGCGCGCCTTCCCCTCGACGCCGCCGCGGACCTCGCCGGGATCTCCGGCCCGCACGCCGATGTCGCCTTCGATCCGTCCGCGGAGGCGACACTGATCGCGGCGGAGCGGGAGCTGGCACGCCTCGCCGACAGCCGAGCCGAGGCCGTCGCGCACGTGACGCGGCTGGCCGGCAAGGCGGCACGCGCCGAAGCCGAACTGGCTCAGGCACGGCGCGTCCTCGGGGAGCGCGAGTCCGACCGGGACGCCGCCGCCGACGCTCTCGGCGAAGCACAGGACGCGCTGGCAGAGGAGACGGGGCGGCACATCGGGCAGTGGCGCGACTTCGGGCGCTCGCTCACCGAGCTGACCGTCCCCGACCCGGCCGACGTCGACCTGGAAGGCTGGGCGGAGACCCTGGAAGGCCCCCATCCGCTGCTGGCCGCTGTCCGGACCGCGACGGAGGAGGCGCATCAGGCCCTGGCCACCGAACGCGCGGCCGCCGAAGCCGACCTGCGGGCCGCCGAAGCCGACCTGCACGACCTGACCACTGAGCGGAAACGTCTGGAAGCGGGCGTCATCGACCGTCCGGCCGTCCCGCACACGCGCGGCGCGGACGTCCGAACCGGTCCCGGGGCGGCCCTCTGGCAGGTCGTGGACTTCGCCGCCGACCTGAACCCCGGCGAGCGCGCGGGCCTGGAAGCGGCGCTGGAGGCGTCCGGCCTGCTGGACGCCTGGATCACCCCTGACGGCGCACTTCTGGACCGCGACGCCCACGACGTGGTCGTCCAGCCGGGGAGCATCGCCGGCCGGCCGCTCACCGCGGCGCTCACCGTCGCGATCGACCCTGATGACGTCCAGGCCGTGGCACTGGCACCCGGCACCGTGTCGGCCGTCCTGGCAGGCATCGGGCTGGGCGAGCAGGACGCCCCCGGCTGGGTGGACACCGCAGGCCGCTGGGGCGTCGGCCCGCTGCGCGGAGTCTGGGCCAAGGAGGCCGCCGGGTATGTCGGAGCGGGCGCTCGCGAGGAGGCGCGGCGCCGCCGTCTGGCGGAACTCGCCGAACTCGTCGAAGCCGCCGAGCACGCCGCCGCCGGGGCCCGCGCGGCCGTCGAGTCCGTCGAACGCCGCCGGGGCGTGCTCGCCGCCGAGCTGCACCGCGAACCGTCCGACCAGCCGCTGCGCGACGCGCACAGCGCCGTCACCGGCGCTGCCCGGCAGTTGGAGAAGGCGCGTGCCCGGGTAGAGAAGGCCACCGACGACGCGGACTGGGCCCGGCGCGACCACGAAGCCGCCGCCGCCGAACGCGACCAGGCCGCGGCCGACGTCGGCCTGCCGGCCGACCCGGACAGCCTCGCCGCGGCCGGGGCGGCGCTGGAGGACTACAGGCGGGCCGCGGCGGGGCTCCTCGCGGCCGCGCGCCGGCACGCGGACCGCCTCGGCGAGCTGGCGACCTGGACCGAGGAGCTCACCTCCGCGGCCTCCGCGGCGGCGGAGGCCGGCGGCCAGGCGCGCGCGGCCGAGGTCCGCGCGGCGCAGGAGCGCGGCCGGCTAGAGGCCCTGCGCGAGTCGATCGGCGCGTCCGTCGAGGAGCTGCGCCGGCGGCTCCAGGACAGCAGGCGGCGCATCGCCGAGCTCGACGCCGAACTCCGCCGACTGGATGGCGAGCAACGCCGGGCCGGGCAGGCACACGCCAGAGCACAGGGACGCGAGGAGCAGCTCACCGAGCAGCTCACCGGAGCCGGAGGCCGCCGGGACGACGCCGTCACCGAGCTGCGGCGCTTCGCCGCGACCGGCCTGCTCGCGCTCGCCTGCGACGTGGAGATCCCCGGCACCGGCGACGCCTGGGCGGCCGACCCCGCGGTCCGGCTCGCCCGCCGCGCCGAGGAGCGCCTGCGCGACGTCGACGACGGGGATGAGGCGTGGCGCCGCGTCCAGGACGAGATCACCCGCCACTACTCCGACCTGTCGGAGGCGCTGTCGCGGCACGGGCACCACGCGGTGGCGGGGCTGGACGACTGGTTCGTGGTCACCATCCAGTTCCAGGGCCGGGAGCGTGCCCCGGGCGAGCTGACCGAGCTGCTGGACGGCGAGATCGGCTACCGCGAGCGGATGCTGACCGCCAAGGAACGCGACCTGCTGGAGGAACACCTGATCAACGACGTCGCCGGCCATCTCCAGGAGCTCATCACGGAGGCGGAGGCGCAGGTCGGGTTCATGAACGCCGAGTTGGAGGAGCGTCCCACCTCCACGGGCATGCGGCTGCGGCTGCGCTGGGAGCCGAGCCCGGACGGCCCCGCCGGGCTCGCCGAGGCCCGCGCCCGGCTGCTCCGGCAGAACGCCGACCTGTGGTCGCCCGCCGACCGCGGCGCCGTCGGCGACTTCCTGCAGCGCGAGATCGAGCGGGTCCGCGCCGAGGACGAGCACGGCACCTGGCAGGAGCACCTGCGCCGGGCGCTGGACTACCGCTCCTGGCACCGCTTCGTCATCGAGCGGTACCAGGACGGCCGATGGCGCAGCGCGGTCGGACCGGCCTCCGGCGGTGAGCGCGTGCTGACGGTGTCGCTGCCGCTGTTCGCCGCCGCGTCGGCGCACTACCGGTCCGCCCACCCGCACGCGCCGCGCATGGTGGCACTGGACGAGGCGTTCGCCGGCGTGGACGACGACGCCCGCGCCAAGTGCCTCGGTCTGCTCACCACCTTCGATCTGGACGTGGTGATGACCTCCGAACGGGAGTGGGGCTTCTACGCGACCGTCCCCGGCCTGGCCGCGCACCACCTGGTCCGCCGCGACGGTGTGGACGCCGTGCACGTCACCACCTGGGAATGGGACGGGCGCGAGCCGGTCCGTGTCGAACGCCGCGCCGCGATCAGGCCGCCCGCGCCGCGCGCACCCGAGCCCAGTCCGGATTCCGAAGGGCTGTTCTGACGGTGTCCGCGGCCGTCGATCTTCCCCGGTTGCGCCGGACGCTCGGCGATCCGGACTTGGCCCGGCTGGTCGCGGCGCTGGCCCGCAGGATCGAGCTGGGGCGTCCGCTGACCGGGCGGCTGATCCTGTCGCGGCCGTCCGAGGCCGAACTGCGCGCGATCCGCGCCCTGCTGGGCTCCGGCCGAGCCGGAGTGCGAGGCGGCTCGGTCACCGTCCCCCTGGACAGGGTCGCCGCGACGCTGGCCCAAGCCGCGATAGCACCCGACCTGCATTCCGCCGTCCAGGCCCTGGCGGGGCCGATCACACCGCGAGCCGTGGCGGCGGCCGCCGAGGAGACGGCACGGGACGCGGCGGAACAGGCACTGGCGGCGGGACGACACGCCGGAACAGCCTGGTACCGGGCGTGGGCTGAGGCACTGACCACCGACGGGACGCTCACTCGGCTGGTCCACCGTGGCGAAACCACGCTTCTCGGCGCGGCCGTCTCCGTCCTGGATCTACTGCCCGCCCCCGGTAGCCCGCTGCCGGTCATCGCCGAACGCGCCACCGGAGACACCAAGGCGCTGTCCGGCACGCCGCTCGCCGGGCTGGTCCTGCGGGCCCTCGTCCACCGCGCGCAGGCCGAGCAGCCGCGCGGCGCGGAAGCGGAACGGGCCCTCTGGGAATCCGCAGGCGTCATCATCGACGACCTCTCCAGCCAGGTACTGGTTCTCGGCCTCGCCGCGGACGGCGAAGGTCCCCTGGCCGATTGGCTGACTCAGGCAGCCGCCAGGCGTACCCCCTTCCGGATCACTCTGCACCAGCTCGTCACCATGCCGATCGAACGGACCGCCACGGTCGTGCACGTCTGCGAGAACCCGTCGGTGCTGCGCGCTGCCGTCTCCGCTCCGGTCGCCATGCCGCTGATCTGCACAGAGGGAATTCCCTCGGCGGCCTGCAACCGGCTGCTGACGTCCATCGCCGGAACCGGTGCGCGGATCCGCTGGCGCGGCGACTTCGACTGGACCGGCCTGCGCACCACCGCCTCAGCGATCGACCGCTACGGCGCCGAACCCTGGCGAATGTCCACCGCCGACTACGAAACCGCTCTGGCCGCCGGGGACTCCGAGCCCCTGCGCGGCTCCCCCGCATCCAGCCCTTGGGACTCCGTCCTGGCCACCCGGATGCGCCAGGCGGACCGCGCTGTCATGGAAGAGCGGCTGGTCCCCCTACTGCTCTCCGATCTTGCGGAGACTGCACCAGGTGAGCCCGCCATGACCATCTCGCGACCCGAGCCAGAGGCATGACTGCCACACACAGTGAGTAGTCATCTAATAACACAGCGCGGTAGTCTGACGGAAACACAATCCGCTTATGGGGTTCTCGCTCATGAGCGACCTAGGTTTTCGCACATCAGTACAGCGCTCGGACGCTGTGACCTGAAAAGCGGAAGGTCGGCGGTTCGACCCCGCCCCTGCCCACCACATCTGACCAGCGAAAACGCCCCGGAGCCATGAGGCCCGGGGTGTTGTGTTTGACGGCAACCGACGTCATCAGGAAGCGGACGGTCAACCCTGCAGTATGAGCTAGAGGTTATATTGGTTGAGTGCCCTGGGACGTCATCCTCCTCGAACCAGCGAAAGCTGGTTCCTCAAGCTGTGTGAAACAGAGACGGAACTGCGGCCTTAGTCGAGCAGGCCATCGACAGGCTGGCCGAGGTCGGACCGACGCTGGGACGGCCACTGGTCGACACACTGGAACACAGCGAGCTACGCAACCTCGAGGAGCTGCGGCCCGGCAGCCGAGGACGGTCGGAGATCCGCATGCTGTTCGTCTTCGATCCGGACCGGGCAGCGATCTTCTTGGTGGCCGGAGACAAGGCCGGGCAGTGGTCACGCTGGTACGACGAGGCGATCCCGCTGGCCGAAGCCCGCTACGCCGAGTACCGGGCAGCGAAGGATAAGGAGAGCGGACGATGAGCACCGGACGCCGCTGGCAGGACATCAAGGCCGAAGCACACCGCCGCAACCCCGAACTGGCCGCCCCCGAGCGCCAGGCCCAGGCTCGCGCCGAACTGGACGCCTACGTCGCCGGCCACCACCTCAAGGAGCTTCGCAAGGCCATCGGCAAGACACAAGCCGAGGTCGCCCAGATCCTGGGGGTCTCCCAGTCCCGCGTCTCCCAGATCGAAAACGGCAACCTCGAAGCCATGGAGCTGGAAACGCTCCGTGCCTACGCCACCGCACTCGGAGGACACCTGGACATCACCGTCAGCGTCGGCCCCCACTCAATCAAGGTCGCCTGACAACGCCAAGCGGTGACGGCAACCTTGACGGCAACGACAGCAACCAAGCAGCACCACGGACGCACGGGCATGTTCCGTCTGGTCACGTCTCGCGCCGCCGTGCACGGCCGCCCCAGCAGCGGGAGCCCGAGACGAGAGCAAGTCAGCACACCGAGAGAACGCCGCCCGCACCTGCCGCGTAGACGAGGCAGGACTTCAGCGTATCTATGCGACGGGCAGTCGAGCGTGTGTGACTGGAGGAACCCCGTGGTTCCCCCAGACCCCTTCCTGGACCCGGGGCACTTATTCGCGCGAAATCGTCTGGCACGGGTTCGGCACGGGTTGGCTGCCGTTCGCGCGAATAAGCATCCCGGAGCGTCGTGCGTCTGTGGCGGTTGGGAGGGGGTTGGAGAGTACTTTCAAGACTTGGGGTTCGAAAGCGTCTGTGTTCGGTACTTCTACGCGCCCCGCTGCGGTTCGAACTCCGCGGTGAACTCCTCCCAAAGCCCGCCGATGTCCTCGTGCAGGCTGTCGAGGTGGCGGTCGGTGTGTTCACCGGTCGGTGTGGACTCCACCAGGCACCAGCCGGGAAGTTCGTCGCGGAGCCCCATGGGCGGGTATCCGTCGGGATCCTCCGGGTCGTGGTCGACGAAGTCGGAGTCCGCCAGCCGATAAGCCAGGTCGAAGGCGGTCGCATGGGCGACCCGACTGGCAAAGAGCGCCAACGTCCGTGGCTCGATGCCCGCAGCCTCGAACTGCGCCAGCGCGTCGGGGTTTCGCGGATCGGCGAGCACCTGCTCCACGGCGCCGGGCTGCTCCCACTGCGCCACCACCTGCCGGACGCTGCGCAGAAACAGGAAACGGGCCAGCTGCGGAATGTCCTCGTCCATTTCGGAGTCGGCCCAGACCTCCGGATCCGCCGCACCCAGAGCCGTGAAGACCCGGACCAGGTGGGCACGGCGCTCCTCAGGGTCCTGATGTTCGTCAGTCATGGGCTCAGCATGCCAGAGCCGTGGGGAACGTCCTCGGGAGTCCTATCGGCGCACACAAATTCGCCCTGGAGCTGCATCCCGACTTCAGCAGCGTTTGCGGCGTGACTGATCCGCGCGAACACGAGCAGACCAGCGCTGGTGGTGCTCCGCATCCCGGCCGACCCTGACACGACCTCGCCGTGGTAGTTGAACCATGGTACAAGTAGTACGTTGGTTCAACTATTGGGGGAGGTGTGACGAGCATGGGACAGCCGGCGCGCGCTGGGTGGCGCGAGTGGGTCGGTCTTGCGTTGTTGGCGTTGCCGACGCTGCTGCTGGGGCTCGATGTGACGGCGCTCTACCTCGTCGTTCCGCACCTGGCCGCGGATCTGGATCCGACTGCGGCCGAGACGCTGTGGATCATGGATGCCTACGGCTTCTTCATCGCGGGCTTTCTGATCACGATGGGGACCTTGGGTGACCGGATCGGACGGCGCCGGTTGCTGGTGATCGGGGTGGCGGCGTTCGGCGCAACCTCGGTCTTTGCGGCGTTCGCTCCAAGTGCCCTATGGCTTATCGTGGCGCGGGCTCTGCTGGGGGTGGCCGGCGCAACGCTCATGCCCTCGACGCTTTCGCTGATCAGCAACATGTTCACCGAGGTCCGGCAAAGGGCGTTGGCGATCGGGGTGTGGGCGACGGTGTTCGCCCTTGGGATGGCGGTAGGCCCGGTCGCGGGTGGGGCACTGGTCGCCGGCTTCTGGTGGGGTGCCGTCTTCCTCATCGCCGTGCCGGTTGCTGTGCTGGTGCTGGCCGGTGCGCCGGCGTTGCTGCCGGAGTATCGGACCTCCACGGGTCGTGTCGACCTGCTGAGCGTTGGGTTGTCCCTGGCGGCGATGTTGCCGATCATGTACGCGACCAAGCATGCGGCCGTCCGCGGCGTCGACGTCCAGGCATTGGCCGCCGTTCTCGTCGGTGGTAGCGCCGCGGTCGCGTTCGTCCGTCGTCAGTTGCGCCTGAATGAGCCGCTGCTGGACATGAAGCTCTTCACCAGCCGGGCCTTCTCCGCAGCGCTATCCGTCATGTTGGTCGGCCTGGTCGGTTTTGGTGGAGTGATGCTCCTGGTCACCCAGTACCTGCAGCTTGTCGAGGGCCTCTCGCCGACGGCGGCAGGGCTGTGGATGGGCCCGCCCGCACTGGCCATGCTCATCGGTGCCATCGGCACACCGCTCATGGCCCGTCGCGTCTCACCTGGTGTCGTGATGTCGGCCACCCTGGCGCTGTCGGTGTCCGGATATGCCCTGCTCGCCCTCGTTGGGACCGACAGCAAGGCGAGCGTGATCGCTGGATTCACGTTCGCTTACCTCGGACTCGGCGTCATCGCCGCGCTTGGTACCGACATCGTCGTGGGCGCCGCGCCTCTGGAGAAGTCAGGATCGGCGGCTGCACTCTCGGAGACCGTTCAAGAACTCGGCATCGCGGTAGGGGTCGCAGTCCTTGGAAGCCTCACCACCGTGATCTACCGCAGCCGGGTCGAGGCCCCGTCCGGGTTGTCCCCATCCGCGGCCGATACCTACAACGACAGTTTTTCCGGAGCCACCTCCCTCGCGGACCAGTTGCCGGCCTGGGCTCTCGACGACGCACGAACCGCGTTCACCAGCGGACTCAACATCGTCGCCGCGGGAGCAGGCACCGCCATAGCGGTTGCCTCGCTCACCTGCTTCATGACATTGCGTCACCTCCAGCCCCTCGGCAATGCCGACCCTGAGGCGGAGCCGGTAGCCTCCACAGCGGGAGCGACGATGACTGGTGAGCAAGATGATGGCGGCTGAGAATGACACTGCCGATGGACGCAAACTGCGGGGTCAACGCCGCCGGGCCCAGATCATCGAGGCAACGCTCGCGATCGTCCGCCGCGACGGCGCCACCGGTGTCACCCACCGCACCGTCGCCAAGGAGGCGGGGATCACCACCAGCTTGACCCTCTACTACTTCGCGACGTTGGACGACCTGTTGGTCGCCGCCCTGACCAGCGTCACGGACCAATACACCCACCGCATTCGTCAACTCATCGAATCCGAGGACGACCCGCTCGACGGTCTCGCTCACCTCATCGCCGAATCCGCCGGCCCGGGCCGGGAGCGTGCACTCGCCGAACGGGAACTGTCGACCCTGGCCGCTCGCCGACCCGTCCTACGCCCGGTAGCACGACGCTGGCGCGACAACGTCGCGGAACTTGCCCGCACACAAACGGACGACCCCGATGCGATCGAAGCCGTCGTCGCCCTGTCCGACGGCCTGTGCGCAGCCATCCTCCTCAACGACGACGAGGCCGACCCACACCACATCCGCACTGTCCTCAGCAGAGCACTACAGCGAACTCACCCATAGGAATTACGCCTCGGAGCCGCGACGCCGGGACCGTTGTCGTTGACGGCGGACGGTCGAACTCACCAGCACCGTCGGCGAGCACGCGGCACGCAGCGAGAGTTCTGCTCCCCACCGACCCGTGCGCGACGTCGGCCACCAGCCACTTGCGGTTGCGGACGGTCACGAGCTGTCCCTGTCGACGATGACCACGGTGTTAGCACCGGACTCGCAGTACTTGTCACCCTTGAAGGCGCAGCAGCGGGGCATGTCGCGGGCAGTGTCTATCCCACGCTTGCGGGAAAGGCACTGTGCTCGGACGCGGTTGATGCAGGCCCGGACGTCGCGCACTCGCAATTGCGGATCTTGTCGGTTGTTTCTGCCACGATGTCGGCATGCAGCAACCGACGCGGACGGTGGAGGAGCCGGTGTGGTTTGCGGCCGCAGACGGATACGAGATCAGGCTCGAAGGCACGGAGTTGGTGTGCCGTGACGACCAGGGGAGAGTGTGTGAGCCGATCCCTCGGCAGGTGCTGGAGAGCAGGTTCTATCCGGCCTGGGCGCTGATCCACGACCCGGGCGACGCCGAAGCGGCACTCGGTATCGTCGCCGGCCTGGAGCGGGCATCGCGCAAGAAGTCCAGCGACGCGGCGTCCTCGTACGAATGGATGGCCCGTGATCTGCCCGCTTCGCACCTGCCGGTCTTCTGGGAGCACGTCGGCCGCGCTTTGATCACGGCGGGTGATGCCAAGCGTGCCGCCACCGCGTTCGGCCGGGCGCGCGAGGCGGAGAAGGCGCAGGCACTACCGGTCGATGGGACGGTCTGGTTGGAGGCGCACCTGGAGTTCGCCGCGGCCGGGGCGTTGAGCGCCAAGACGGCCGGCGGATTCGTGGCCGGCCTGCGCGACCGGTTCGAACCAGAACATGCCCTGGAGGCGCTGGTCGAGCTGGCGATGGTGCGTACGCGGAACGGGTCGCCGCCGTGGCCTGAGCTTGCCCGGCAGCTCACCTCGCTCGCGCGGGCGGCCGGCCGTGACGCGACCGCAGAGCAGCAGAAGCTCATCGAGCGGCTGCTGCCGCTGCCGGCGGTCCGCGAGGCCCCGTTCGCGCTGTGGAAGGCGTGGCGGCCGGCGCTCGTCCCACTCGCCAAGTCCTCACCTCGAGTGCGGGCCCTGCTGCTCGACCTGTTCCCGAGGGTTGACGACATCGACGGCTGGTGGCTGGAGCTACTCGACGAAAGTACGGCGCTGGCCGCCCTGACCGGCGAAGCCGCCGCAGACGGCGTGGAACCCCTCGACGGCGCAGCCGGCTGGCTCACGCGTGCTGTCGTGCATCCGCAGCGTGTTACGCGCAACCGTGTCGGTCGGCCTATACCGAGGCAGCTCACGGCGCTCATTCCCAGGATGAGCGCCCGGCTCGCCGCCGAGGGAGTTCCCGTACGGCTGGACGGCCCGGACCGCTGGGACGGTCCACACGGGTGGGATCGCTACCTGCGTGTGATCAAGGTCCGGGTGCTGGAGGCATGCCTTGCACACGGCGTGCCGGTGGCGGCCCCGACCAAGGAGGCGTTGCTCGGCCTCGCCGATTGGATGCGCGACCGTGATCCCGATGAGGACATCCCCGCGCTGGCCGCCCACCCCGACTTCGCACCCCTGCTGCGCGAAGCGTTGGACCGCTATCGGGATAAGGGCGACCTGGCACGGGTCCCCGCGCTGCACTCACTGCTTCAGACAGCGGCCGGTGAGCGGCGAACAGGAGTCGATGGGATTCCTCGGCACCCGCTGGACGATGCCGAGGTTGAACGCGCGTTGTACGGGCTGGCCCCTTATGGCTTCGGTAATACCGGGATGCTCCATGGCGTCCAGATCACCGGCGGCCTCCTGGACGGCTCACTGGACCCCAACGACCTTGAAGCGGACTGGTTTCCGGTAAGCAGCCGCTCATGGAGGTATTTCATCGGCCGGATCGGGGCCGTGGCGCTCAGGGCAGTGGCCGCCTCGACCCGGCACGAACGTCGTGAGCGTCTGCTGGCTCTGCTGGAGGTTTGGGCCGAGACGCCTTTTGCCGCCCCGGACGCTCGACTGCGTGTCGGTGTGGCAGAGACCGAACCAGCCGACCGGACCGTCGTCCACGACGAGCACGGGGTGGCCGTCAGGCTGGACTGGGCCGGTGAAGGCCGGCATCACTTCATCGGCCTGCGCACCGGTGCTGCTGAAGCACCGGCACCAGGACCCATCGTCGAGGTGGCCGGCGTCCCACAGGGGTGGGGCGGAGCCGGCCGGCTGCGCCACCTCGTCTCCCTCGTCCGGGACCGTGGTCCCATGCCGTGGGACCGCGAGGCCGTGGCCCTGCTCGCGGAGCGCACCGGACTGAGCCGCGCCGCGGCGACGCTCACCCTCGCCGGCATCCCCGGCCGAGACAGCTACAGTCCACCCTTTCTGGACGCGGATGAACGCAAGATACTGCGGATCACGGCTGCGGAAGCCGATGACGCCTGCGGGGAGCTCCGCAAGCTCACCACTGAGCAGCGCCTCGACCTGCTGGCCGATGTGCTGCCCGCCGACCCGGCCGATCTGTGGAAGCCGGGCGCGCTGCGTGATGTGGCCGAGCGGGTGGCAGAGAAGTGGGTCACATGGTTCGGCCGCAAGCCCCGCGTGCCGGAGGAGACCCTGACCGCGGCCAGGACCCTCACCACGACCATGTCCGCCGCCGAAATGTGCGCGACCCTCTCCGCCCCTCATACCGTCCCCGCTCTCACCACCGACCTGAACACTTGGCTCCAAGAGACGGATCATTACGGGTGCGAGACCACCAGCGGCAACACGCAGGCTTCGACGTTCTACGTCTTCCTCACCGACCTGGGAGTGGGTGTCCGCTGGGCTTACGCCGAACTGCCGGCCGGTGATCCGGTCCGAAACGGCGCTCCCGAAGCGGTGGAGCTCCTGCGTGCGCGACTCGACCATCCAGGACTCCTGCTGAGTGCTGGCAGCCTCGATCACGGCCAAAGAACGATCGAGGATCTGCGCGGTCGATTCGGGGACAAGCCCTACCGGGGTCCGTCGCCGCTCGGCGTGGACAGCGTCGACGATGGACTGACCATCGCCACCTTCGACAAAGACCGGCGGGGCGATCTCGACCCCTCGCTGTTCTTCCGGCCCTCGCTTTTCGGCGACGACGCGCGTTCCCGGCTTCTGCTCGCCGCGCTTTGGTGCAAGTACGCGGATCTCAGGGCTGTCGAGTGGCTGCGCAGCGGCGGCTGTACACGCATGATGGAGCGGATAAGGGCCAATGACCTGCCCGAGGGCGCGTACGAGGCGAACCCGCGGGCCAGCGTCCCCGACCTTGTGGCGCAGGTGGGCGAGCGGTTCGGCCTGGAGCCCGATCCAGCCGCCCTCTACCTTCAACTTTTGACGCTCCTGGAACCCACCGACCGGAACGTACGCCGCTGGAACGGATGGAAACCGGACCGGCATAAGAACGCGATCACCGCACTGACCGGACGCGGCATGGTCATCGAGGCCAAGCGGGCACGCGCCGGACGCGGGGTGTTCCTGCCAGGTACCTGGGCCAAAGGAGACAAATCCCATCTCCCGATGGAGGCATGGAAGGCGCAGTTGTACGGGCTGTCGCTCTCCTTTGACGGCGACAAGGTCTGGGGCGACTTCCAGCTGAGCAGACCATTGCCCGATCTCTACGCCGACGCCTGGCAACGCATCCTGGACGGCGATCAACCAGGATGAACCTGGACATCGGGCCTCGCCGCCGCGCAGCCCCACACCGACTTTGTGAAGGCGTTAGGGCTTGTTGGGGGTGGTGATTTTGGCTTGGGCGTCAGCGATCAGGTTGGCGGCGTGGGAGCCGGCGGCGTAGCGGGCCGCGTTGATGGCGTCGGTGGCCGCGGCTAGCGGATCCGGGTTGGTCGCGTGGTGCAAGGCGAGCCAGACCCAGCGGTGTTCGCCGTCGCTCAGTTGGGAGCGGCGGGCGCGTAGGTGCGCGTCAGGGGTCAGGGTGCGGGCCGCGACGCTGGCGGTTATGTCGGGGTCTTCGCCGAGTCCCCCGTAGCGGGCGGCCTCCGCGACGGCCTCGATGCGGGCCAGGTCCTCGGCGGTGATGCCGTGGCCGGTGAATCGCTGCACGGCGACCATGCCCATCATGGGCTTGCGGCGATGGTGGTCGCCGAAGTCGAGGCCGTCGAGCGTCGCGGTGAGGTGTGGTGGCGCGCCGAGGTCGCCGAATGGTTCCTCCGACAGCAGCACTTCGCCGTGCTCGGCGAACAACAGCCGGGTCAGCATATTGACGTTCCAGTACATGCTGGCGGCCCGCCCGCCGGCGGCCCGCCCCTGGCCGGACGCCGGAGCGTAACCGAGCCACGGCGTGGAGCCCGAAGGCCGGTCCATGGACTGGCCATGTGCCTTCGATGGTTGCCCGCAGCCGACCGAGTTCGGCCGCCGGTGTCTTCGGAGTGCGGGCAACGACCAGCGGAATCGCCGCGGCGACCGACTAGGCCAATTCGTCCAGTACCGCATCAGGAACCTCGACCACAGCACCCCCGGCCGCCAGCATGCATGGCTCCCTTCACCAGCACCTGCCCGGCCGCGGGCGACGCATCGGGACGTCCTCGACCCGCAGCACTGCCTCGCATCACCCAGCAGTCAGAGAACACTGCTGGTACCCGATCCTCCGTCTTGCCAGAGCGGAGGTCCGCGACGCCGTCCGCGAGCGATTCACCCAGGTTTTCCGGGAGGACCCCTGGTTCGGCCTGGGGCACAATAATTCGGGATTGACCTAGCGTCGGCAGATCACCGGGCGCCGATTCTCGCTGCGGCTCACCTGGTCTGACGGAGGGTGCGGGTTTGCGGCAGCTGTTGGGGTGCCTTGCGGCGATGGTGCTGCTGGCGTTGTTCGCTGCGGCGGTGTTCGGCATGTCGTGGGCGATCGCCGACGGGCCGGACGGCATACAGAGATGGGCGCTGATCCTGGTGTTCATCGTTGCCGGTCTGGTGGTGATGGGGCTGTGGATGGCGCTCCTGTTGGCCGGTGCCGGCGCGCGCACCGTCGGACTGGGCATTGCCGTGGTGGCCGGAGTCGTCGCCTTGATCTTCGCCGGTACAGTTCCGGCCTGGTACAGCGAGCGGCTGCTGCACGAGCGCGGACGGGTCGCCACCTGCCGGGTGGTGGCCATCACCGAGGTCGAGACCATGAACGGGTCCGGCACCGCCTACCGGTACCGGTTGGCCTGTGACGGCAGTGGCACCTTCTGGGTAACGCGATCCGACCGCACTCTGCGTGTGAACCAGGGCGTCCCCGTGCGCCACGACCCAGAGGGAAGGTCGGACGAGGCCGAGCTGGTCGGCGACACTGCACGCATGAAGCCGCAGGACATCGCCTGGACCGCCGGTGCCGAACTCGGCTTGATGGCCCTCGCGTCCCTCGTCGTGATCGCGACCGGCCGACCTGAACCACCGGAAGGGACCGACCCCGCCGATTGACCGAGCGGCCGAGTGCTGCCGGGGGCTGCATGCCCCGAGTCATTCGGGCAGGGAGTGGAGGTAGGTCATGAGGGCCTTGCCGCGCGGGGAGAGGCGGTAGCCGGTCTCCAGACTTTCGGTGAGGCCGAGGTCTTTGAGGCGGCGGACGTCGGCCTTGAGGGGGAGCTTGTCGCGGTCCAGGCGTTCGGCCAGGTCCTGGGCGCGCAGGCCGGGGTGCTCCTCGATGAGGCCGAGGACCTCGCGGGTCCAGGGGCCCCGGCGGCCGCGGTTGTCGATGGTGTCCAGGGCGGATTTGATGTCGGCCAGTTCCTGGTCGGTCAGGTCGTCGTCCGCGGCCAGCTCCGCTCGGGGGTCGGGGCCGCCCAGATGGAGCATGACCCGGTGGTAGCCGCCCTGCTTGGTGCTCTTGGACAGGGCGGTGAGCAGGGCCGCGCGGTTCTTGAAGCCCGAACGCCGGGCGTCCTCCTCGGTGATCTCCTCGGGGGTGACGGCCGTGACCGAGTCGATGACGATGATCCCCGCCCACGTGCGCTGGGTGCTCCCCGCCCTGACCGGCGGCTTGGCCCACACCCGGAACACCCGGTCGATCCGCCCGCCTGCGATCCCCTCAAGGACCTCCCGCCTGAACAGCATCGTCCCCTCCCAACACGACTCCTGTTCTGCATTCTTCTCGCAAGCGGCACCGATCTCCTGCCCCACAGAGACGCGAGGTGTCCAGTTGAGGCCCGACGTGGACCCGGGTGACCTGGTGAAGGCCTCTACTCCGGCGCTGAGCGCGCATGACCAGGCCGCGGGCGTAGGTCGTGGGGTTGGAGGTCTGCTGGGAGGAGTTGTTCAGTGAGCAGGCGCCGGAGACGGGCGGGGCCGTTGCACCAGGTGCGCACGAGTCGCCAGCCGTGGAAGTAGGCGAGGATGTAGACGTTCATGCCGGGGGTGGCCAGGATCTTGCGGGCAGCGGCCAGTTCGGTCTGCCGAGTAGGGCCCAGCGTGACAGGTAGTCGGCGATCTGGTCTTCGGGGCGGCCGTCGGCCGCCATGAAGGCCGCGTTGGCCCAGACTCCCCACAAGATCGTTCTTGCGTGGTGGATGGTGGCGAGGTCGGCGCCGTCGGGCCGCATCGTCGAGGCGGCCATCGGGCTGCTGGACGCCGAACGACAACGACGACTTCGACGGCCAGTTCGCCCTCGCGCTTCAGATGATTCTCGACGGAATCGAAGGCCGACTCAGCTGAAGGTTCGCCGCGGTCGAGGGGTTACTTGGTCTCTTCGGCCAGTGCTACGAGGATGCCCGCAGGGCCTCGGACGTAGCAGAGCCGGTAGCTGTTCTCGTACTGCACCAGTTCGCCGAGGAGTTCGGCTCCGTGGTGCCGCAGACGGTCGAGGATGTCGTCGATGTCCCTGACGGCGAACATGATGCGATGTGCGCCCAGCATGTTCGCGGGAGCGTGCGGGTCACCCTCGTGGACCGACGGCGCATGGTACTTGGTCAGCTCGATCCGGCCGCTGCCGTCCGGGGTGCGCAGCATCGCGATGTCCGTTCGGACTCCTTCGAGCCCGAGGAGGCGCCCCCCTGCCCTCCAGTGTCGCCTCGCCTTCCAGCTCAAGGCCGAGCTCGGCGAAGAACGCCGTGGCGGCCGCGAGGTCGTCGACGACGATGGCGACGTTGTCCATGCGCTGGATCGTGGCCTGCCGGCCGGTGTCCTCCATGACGGTCCTTTCCGGGTTCAGGCGCGCTCGCTCTGGCGCGCCATGAGCTCCTCGATGGCGGTGGGCAGCGTGGTCTCGAAGTCGATCAGCTTGGCCCAGGTCGGCTTCACGACGATCCGGACCATGCCGTCGTAGAGCGACTGCACGCCCTGCTCCCACTCGGCCCGCTGCTCCGGCGTCATCTCGTACGTGCCGTTCCACTGGAGGTACTCCTCCGGGATGCCGTCGACGACGTCCAGCTCCGCCGTGCCGCGCAGGAGCAGGACCTTCGGCGGGTGCGCCTCGGTGTCGATGGTCAGGGCGACCGCGGGGTTGCGGCGCAGCGCCGGCAGTTTGCGCGCGTTCTTGGCGGTGCACATGACGATCTCCGTGCCGTTCCAGTGGATCCCGATCGGGATCGAGCGGGGGGTGCCGTCCAGCGCTACGTACGCCAGCCTCGCCAGGTCGCGGGCCAGCAGTTCCTGGCTGTATGGACGGTTCAGTACCTCGTCGATGGCGTTCTGGTCCATGGTCGAGCTCCTCAGTTGTAGTAGCGGCGGGCGCTGGACCCGACGCGGGAGATGTCGGTGCCGTAGATGTGCAGGCTGATGGCGGTCTCGTCGCCGACGTTGCGGATGCGGTGGATGTCGCCGGGCGGCGCGAAGCCGCTGACCTCGCCGGGCTGGTTGTCCCGTGTACCGATGGGGTCGAGCGCTTCGTCGAACAGTTCCTCGTGCTCGATGCCCGACAGGACGCCCACGACGCACCAGGTGATGTGGTCGTGGATCCGGGTGCTCTGCCCGGGGCGCCAGACCAGGCCGAGGACGGAGAACGCCCCGTCCGGCTCGACGTGCAGCAGGTGGCCCGCCACCCGGTCGGGCAGGCCGAGACGCTGCTCGGGCGTCAGGATCTCGGGGCCGGGCAGGTGCGCGCGGAGCCGGTCGGCGACCAGGTCCGCAGTGTCCGTCCAGCCGGCCCGCAGGTCGACCGCCCGGCGCACGGCCGCGACGAGATCGGTGATCGCCGATGTGCGGATCATGGCGCGTCCTCCTTGGCGGAACGAGTTCGTCCCGCTCAGCGTCCCGCGGCCCGACTCATACGTCTAATGACAATGCTTGGGCCAACTCATGCATATTCTTGATGCATGCTGGATATCGTGCGGCTACGGGTTCTCGCGGCGATCGCCGCGGAGGGATCGGTCACCAAGGCCGCCAAGCATCTGAACTACTCCCAGCCCGCCGTCAGCCGCCATCTGGCCAGGCTGGAGGCCGAGACCGGGGCCAGGCTCGTCCAGCGGGTCGGCCGGGGCATCCGGCTCACCCCCGAGGGCGAGCACCTGGCCCGCCGCGCCACCGAGATCGTCGGCCGGGTCGACACCGCCGCCGCGGAGCTGTCCGCGCTGGTCGGCCTGCAGACCGGCCTGGTCAGGGTCGCGGGTTTCCAGTCGGCGCTGGCCGCCCTGGTACCGCACGCCGCCGGCATCCTGCTCCGCGAGCACCCCGGCCTCGAACTGCGCCTGATCGAGTCCCACCCGCGCGTGGCCCTCGACCTGCTGCGGGCCGGGGAGGTCGACGTCGCGGTCGCCTTCCGCTACGACGACCCGGCCCCGGACGACATCCGCGCCGCGCACCTGTTCGACGACCCGATGTACCTGCTCAGCCTTGACCCCGGCCAGACGCTGGAGGGCAACCGCGACTCCGCCTGGATCGCGGGCTGCGAGAACTGCCGCCGCGAGTTCCTGGAGGCCTGCGACAAGGCGGGTTTCACGCCGCCCATCGCCTACACCGCCGACGACATCATCGTGAACCAGGCACTGGTCGCGGCGGGCATGGGCGTGACCACCATGCCGGGGCTGGCGCTGCGCACCCACCGCGCGCCCGGCATCGAGGCCAGCGTCCTCCGCGACTTCCGGCGGCACGTCTACCTCGCCACCTACGGCGATCCGCCGGACCCGCCGGCGACCACGGCCTTCATCACCGCGCTGCACCACGCCGTCGAGCAGATCCGCCCTGGCGAGCCACTCCCGCCCGCGCCTCGCCCAGCTCAGGCGGAGTGACGTCACAGGCCGTTGACCGCCAGCCCCGAGCCACCTCGCCCTGGCAGCCCACCTCGGCACCGGAGATCGACACGTTCTTCTTGCAGAGCACCCCGATCACGCCCGCGCAGAGCAGGAAGCGCACGACCTGGTCCTCCGTCAAGCTGACGGAAAAAAGCCCCAGCTCCATCGCACGATCATTTATCCCGCCGCCTGGGCAAAGACATTTACGGGGCCCGACGTCGGGCGAAGGGCTCACATGTCGCCTGCCCCTGTCGAGCGTCGCGCCCCGCCCGGAGACGCGAGGAGCTCTCGAAGAGATCTTGAACCTCTTAGAGTTTAGGGTTGTCTAAACATTTAGGAAGAGCTAAAGTGAGTATTGCCCTCCGAGACAGAGGAGATGAAGATCATGGTGTTCCGAAGCCGGCGCGACGGTGCAGAGGGAAGTCCCGACATGCACACCCAGAGCACCCTCACGGACACTGTGATCAACGAGGTCATCTGGTACATGCGCGAACACCAGATCCAGCGTTCTCAACTCGCCCAGAAGATGCATGTCTCGCCGGGACGAGTCAGCCAGATCCTGTCCGGTGGAGAGAACGTCACCCTCAAGACCCTGGACAGCATGGTGACCGCACTCGGAGCGCGCATGGAGGTGCAGATGCACCCGTGGAACGACGGAGTGCTGCCGACCTCCTTCGAGGTCAGGTAGAGGCCGTCTCCACGTCCGACCCGGGACCTGCCTCCTCCCCCGGAGCCCAGCGAGACCGTGCTGATGAAGGCGACGGCGTCTCCGCGGAGCGGCCAGAAGAGGAGGCAGGACTCCAGGAGAACTGCTCCAGCGAATACCGCCTGCGGTAGGCATACAAGATCATGTCTTGAAGATCCTGCATCGCATCGGAGCAGAGCTTGCGACCCAACCGGCTCAGTTCGCCCTGGGAGGCGAGGCCGTGATAATTGCCCTCATTGAGCAACCCGTGTTGCCGCAACTCTTCGATCACCTGATCACGGCTCGCGGGAGGATCCTGGTAGCACAATGACGCCACATGGATGCGGTTGTGTATCGCCTCCTCCAGGCGGATCAGATCAGCACGGCGTCTTGAGGGTGATTCATCTTCGCCGGCCTGCCGGATGATCATGGCGAAGAAGTGACTGGCCGCTGCTTCGATCTCGTCGGGCTCCTGCACCTTCCCTAGCCATTTGGGGTCGTTGAACCACTGATCAGCCCAGGCCAGCCGATCCCCCCGGAACGAATTCTCGAAACGATGAACCAGCAGCGCGATCCCCACACTCGCGATCATCACGAGATGTGTAGGAGGGGCATTGGTCACCTGTTTGGCCTGAACGCTTCGCTTGACCTCGCCGGCCAGCAGGGCTCCTACGAGTGCCACGGACGCCCCGATTCCCCAATAGAGCGGCGGCGCCAAAGCAGTGACGTTGCCCAGCACCGTGGCCACTGTCGCAGTGCTGAGGATGATCGCGATCGCCCACCAACGGCTTGATCGCCCGAACAGCTTGTGCTGCTCGTCGCGGCACCGTGCCTCAAGGCACAAGAGGGCCGCGATGCCGGACACGATGAAGGATGCGCCGTACCCCGCGGCGGCTGCGCCTGATGGCTGTAGCATCCCCGTACCTCCCGCCGTCCCCGTAATGATCGTCATTGGCGGGTCGTAGCGATCATTCGGTCTTCGATCACCTGCTCTGTTCCATCCGCACACCCCTGATGTCGTTCATCTTTACTCTCCTAATGCCCCAAAAGTACAGAGAGTCGTTGAACTTGGGACCATCTGGCCCCGCAAGCAGCCGAGCGCTCTCGATACTTGCGCTCCTACCAGCGAAAACAGCACTAAAGCAGCGTTTGCGTACTTTTACCTATAGGGCACTCGTGGATTTCAACGCGCGAAGACAGCGAGGACTGCCTGCGGAGTGCGGCGGGCTGGTGGGTTCGGTCGCGCGTCGGGGATGCTGGGTGTGTGGAGTATGTGTCGAGGGTGCCGCGAGCGCCGCTGGACGAGCTGATCGACGACCTCTACTACCTGGAGGGCGTGCCGCCGTACTTTCGGCTGCACCCTGTCGGTGGGCGTGCACTTCAAGCCATGGGGGGCCGCGCCCTTTCTGCCGATGCCCGCGGCCGAACTGTGCGACCGTCCGGTGACGGTGGAACAGGTCTGGGGCCGCGCCCGCATGGCCGAGCTGCGGGACCGTCTGGCCTCGCAGGCCGGGCCGTGCGAGATGCTGGCGCTCCTTGAGGACGAGCTCATGCGGCGGCTCCGCGAGACCGCCGGCCTGGGGCTGGTCCGTCGCACGAGCGGCGTCATCGCGGCGGCCACGGGAGCGGTGGCGATCGGCGACCTGGGCGCGGCGGCCGGTGTCAGCAGCACCCACCTGGCGCAGCGGTTCAAGGAGCTGATCGGCGTCACGCCGAAGCGGCTCGCCCGCACCTACCGCTTCGCCGCCGCCGTCAACGCGATCGACCCCACCGGGCCGGTCGACTGGGTCGACCTCGCCGGTCGCGCCGGCTACTTCGACCAGGCGCACTTCGGGCACGAGTTCCGGGCCTTCACCGGTCTGACGCCGACCCGCTACGTCGAGCTCCGGCGGCGGTTCCTGCGCGAGCATTCCGGCCATGCGCTCGACGTCGGGCTGCTTCCGGCCGTTTGATTCCTTACAAGAGCCGGCGATTCCCGCCAGGCCATGATGGGCACTTCCCGAGCGGAGGAGGGCCCATGGGCAAGGTGGTCATGTACGGCACGGTGTCGGTGGACGGCTTCATCGCGGACGGTGACGACCAGGTCGGACCGCTCTTCGACTGGATGTCCAGCGGTGACGTCCCGTTGGACGACTCCGGGGTGGTGAAGGTGTCGCAGGCGTCCTACGACTACGTCCGTCCGTACTGGGACGAGATCGCGGTGACGATCGTCGGCCGTCACGTCTTCGACCTCACGGACGGCTGGGGCGGCACGCCGCCGGCCGGGGTCGACCACATTGTGGTCGTGTCGCACCGGCCCGCGCCCGAGGGCTGGGACGCTGGAGCGCCGTACCACTTCGTCGACGGCGTCGCGGCCGCCATGGCCACCGCGCAGAAGCTCGCGGGCGACCGCACGGTCGAGGTCGCCGCCGGCGACGTCGGCGGGCAGCTGCTGGCCGCGGGGCTCGTCGACGAGGTCGCCATGGAGGTCGCGCCCGTGGTGTTCGGGTCCGGCAAGCGCTACTTCGGGCCGGTCGACGCGCAGCACCTGCTGGAAGACCCCCACGTCGTGATCCAGGGCGACCGGGTGCTCCACCTGCGCTGTCGCGTGCGTCGCTGAACGGAGGATCACGGCTCTCCGAGCGCCGCCCCCGCGACACGGTCTGACTTTTGCGGGCATCTACCGCAAGGGTTAACATCCGTCTAATGTCTAATATTAGTTAGACTGTCCACCACGGTGCGGGAGCGGTGTCACTGATGCGAGAGATCGCGTTCATCGGCGTCGGCACGATGGCGGCGCCCATGGCCCGGCGGTTCGTCGAGCGCGACCTGCGGGTCCGGCTGCTCGATCCCGCGCCGGAGGCCACCGCGCCCTTTCGAGGCGAGGCGCTGGTGTCGATCCACGAGGACGTGGGAGACCTGATCGACGGGGTGGACGCCGTCCTGCTCAGCCTGCCCACGCCCGCGGCGCTGCTGGACGTCGGTGAGCGGATCGCCGCCGGTACGGCGGCCGGCACTCTCGTCATCAGCACCTCCACCACCGGGCCCGCCGCCGTGAAGAAGGTCGCCTCCACGCTGGCCGCCGCGGGGGCAAGGTTCGTGGACGCTCCGGTCAGCGGCGGTGCGGCCGGCGCGCGCAAGGGCACTCTGACCGTCATGGTCTCCGGGCCACCGGACAGCGTCGCCGGATGCGCTCCCGTCTTCGACGTCATCGCCGAGCATGTGGTCCCCGTGGGCGCCGAACCCGGGCAGGCCCAGGCGGTGAAGCTCGCCAACAACCTCCTGTCGCTGGGGGCTCTGGCGATCACCGCGGAGGCGACCGCTCTCACCGGCGAGGCCGGGGTCCCGCTGGACGTCGCGCTCGGCGCGCTGAACCTCGGCTCCGGACGCAACTCGGCCACCGCCGTGAAGTTTCCCGAGTACGTGCTGACCGGGAGCTTCGACTTCGGCTTCCCCGTCGAGGGTGCCCTCAAGGACGTGACGCTCTTCGGCGACCTGGCCGCCCAGTTCGGGCTTCCCGTGCCGCTGGCGCGGGCGGTGGCGGACTGCTGGCGGCTCGCCGTGGAGCGGGGTTACGGCGACCAGGACTGCACGCGCATCGCGACCATGTACGAGGAGATGGTCGGGACGCCGGGCGAGAAGGACGAGCGGTGACGGGCACGGACGGCGGGCCGGCGGCGGCCGTCCCGGGGGTCGGCGACCCGGTCGAGGATCCCTGCCTGACGTTGTGGCGATGGGCCCGCGACAGCGCCGAGGCGGCCGACGGTGCCACGCTGGAACGCGCCGCGGGGTGTGTGGCGGCCGCCGTCACCGACATGGTGCTCTCCGCGCGCGTCTCGCGCCACCGGGCGGCCGCGGCGGCGCTGGCCGGCGCGCCCGGCGCCTGCACGGTGAGCGGCCTGCCCGAGCGCGCCGCCATGGCCGGCGCGGTCCTCGCCAATGCCTACCTGATGCACGCGCGGCTCACCGACGACTCGTTCCGGGTCGCCGCGCATCCCGGCCTCGCCGTCGTGCCGGTGGCCTTGGCGGCGGCGGAGGACACCGCCCACCGGACGGGACGGCCGGTGGACGGGGCGCGGCTGCTGCGAGCCGTCGTCGGTGGGTACGAGTGCGCCTGCCGGCTGGCCGACCGGCTGCTGCCCGAGGTGTCGCACCGGGGCTGGCGGGTCACCTCGATGATCGCCCCGGCAGCGGCGGCCGCCACGATGGCGCTCACCCTCGGTCTTCCGGACGAGGACGCCACCGCCGCGCTGGGGCTGGCGTCCTCCGCCGGCGGCGGGCCGCTCGGCGTCGTCTCGGCCGCGGGCGACGCCTGGCGGCTCCAGCCGGCGCTCGCCGTGCAGGCGGGCGTGTCGGCGGCCGTCGCCGCGATGGCCGGCCTGCGGGGCGGGACGGGAGCCCTGGCGGGGCCCCATGGCCTGTACGGGTTGTTCGGTGACGGGGCGGAGGCATGGCCGCGGGCGCGGGGGGCCGCCGTCCATCACGTCACCTTCAAGCGGTATCCGGTCGCGATGTACGGCCAGTCGATCTTCGATGCGTTCCGGGGGCGGTCACCGGTCAGCGGGTCGGCCGAGCGGGTCACCGTCCGCGTCGCGCCGTTCGCGGCCGGATACGGCGGCGGCCAGAAGGCGTCGGCGGACTCGATCTCCAGTGTGGAGGGGATCGTCCTCGCGGCGGTCCGGGAGTTCCATCCGGATCTGCGGACGAACGCGGCCTCGATCGCGGTCATCGGCGACCCGGCGCTTCCCGATCTGACCGCGCGGATCGATGTCGTGCTCTCCGACGGCCGGCGGCTCGCCCTCGTGGGCGACGGCGACACGAGCGGCTGGGAGCCGGCGGATTTCGAGCGTCATTGCACCCGGTCGCTCGGGGACGCCGGCGCCTCGCTGTGCCGGTCCGCGGCGGCGCTCCCGGAACAGGGCGACGTGTCCCGGCTCTTCGCCTCGTGGCGCGCGGCCCGCTGAGCGGAGCAGGGTCAGGGGGATGGCCCACCGCGCACAGCGGAGGGGGCTCAGGGACGGAGCGCCCCTGAGCCTCCCGCACGCCGTGCGCGCCGGTGCCCGCCGATCAACCGACGCGAAGCTTCTCGATGTAGCCGATCGTCTCGTCCACGCTGACGACGTCCGCGTACTTCATGTGCATGTCGAACAGGTTGACCTTGTGCGAGATCTGGCTGCGGTCGGCGCAGCACTCGAACGGGAGGACGACGTGGAAGTTGTACTGGAAGGCGTCCAGCACGGTGGCCCGCACGCATCCACTGGTCGTCATGCCGGTGACGATGACCGTGTCGCATCCGGCCTGGATCAGGTAGGAGGCCAGCGGGGTCCCGAAGAACGCGCTGGGCCGCGCGCCCTTGGAGATGACGATCTCACCGGGTAGCGGAGCGATCCCGTCGGCGATCACGTCGCCGGGCGGTGTTCCTTCCGGGAGCGGCTCGGGGTCGGAGGCCAGTTTCCAGCGCCCGCGCTCCAGGGGCAGCGGCTCGTGGTCCGGCTCAGCGTAGGCCTTGGTGAAGAAGACCGGCAGCTCCGCCTCCCTGGCGGCGGCCAGGAGGCTCGCGTTGGCGTCCACGGCCGGGTAGCCCGTCGGGCTCCAGCCTGTCCGGTAGGCCGAATCGACGAATGCCCGGGTCATGTCGACGACCACGACCGCCGGGCGGGCGCCGGCCGTCAGCGGGCGCTCCACTCGATCGAATTCCCGTCCGAAGCTCGCAAGGTCCTCGTCGGGGATGACACCGTCCCATGGTTTGTTCGCTGGACTCACGTCGCTCTCCTCGTCGCAGCCGGTGGCCGAGGGCGGGCCAGGCCGGGCCTGGATCCTCAACCTGACCTCGTTTGAGCTGGTCGCTATCTGTTCGACATTAGCCTCGATGCATTCCTAGGTCAATAGATTCCGTGGCTACCCCTGCCGTCATTGACATTATCGCCATGCCTGACTAATGTTCGACTTTAATCAACTGTCATCCTGGCCGCCCCCAGCTCTGCCCGACCCTCGGGAGCTCGACGGGCGCCGGGTCGAAGGAGAAGCGATGACCGACCACACCACCGGCGGTGCGGCACCGCACGCCATCCGCGGAGGCGTCTGATGGACCTCGGCATCGGTGGACGGTCGTACCTCGTGACGGGCGGCACCCGAGGCATCGGCCTCGCGACCACCCGGCTGCTGCTGGAGGAGGGCGCCGCCGTCACGGTCGCGGCGCGGACCACGGAATCGATCGAGAAGGCGACCGCGGAGCTCGGCGAACATCCGCGCGCCGCGTTCGTCCAGACCGATCTTCGCGACCCCGGCGCGGGCGAGGCGGCGGTGACGGCCGCCGCCGAGCGGTTCGGCCCGCTGGACGGAGTGGTCAACAACGCGGCGGGCTTCGGCGTCCACGAGGACCACCCGGACCGGACCGCGTGGACCCGGCTGTTCGAGCTCAAGCTGCTCGGCTACGAGTCCGTCGTCCAGGCGGCCCTCCCCCGCATGCGCGACGGCGGCGGCATCGTCAACATCTCGGGGATCGCCTCGATGCGGTACATGCCCCGGTCGCCGCACGTGGCCGCGATCAACTCGGCCGTGGAGGCGCTGTCGCGCCACTACGCGGCCCAGCTCGCCGAGCGCCGGATCAGGGTCAACACCGTCGTTCCCGGGGTGACGGCCACCGACCGCTACGAGCGCCGCGCCGAACGCCTCAGCGAACGGGACGGCTCCGGCATCGAGGCGGCGCGGAAGGCGCTGGACGAGCGGGTCCCGCTGGGCCGGGTGGCGCGCCCGTCCGAACTCGCCGCCACGATCGTGTTCCTGCTCTCGGACCACTCCGCGAGCACGACCGGCGCCACCGTCGTCGTCGATGGCGGCACCGTGGCCGTGCCGGACGCGCAGATATAGCCCGGCGGGGGCCCGTCGTCCGGGCCCCCGCCGCACCCGTCGCGGCGTTCCGCGGTTCAGCGTTCCGGCCAGATCCGCCCGTCCGGCAGCGGATCGAGCGACGGGGCGCCGAGGGCGCCGGGCGGCCGGCGAAGGGCGGGATCCACCGGGAGCGGCAGCGCGCCGACGTCGAACCCGTCGCCGACGAGCCGATGGTCCGAGTCGGTGTCCACCAGCCCGGCCGCGGCGGCCTCCTCGAAGGTGGCCACCACGACCGAGCACACGTCCTCGCCGTCGAACAGTTTCCGCCAGTGCTCGGCGGGACGTGCCCCGATGAGGCCGCCGATCACCTCGATGACCCTGCTCTCCTGCCCGCGCTCGTCCAGGTACTCGGCGGGCAGTTCCAGCAGGCTCGCGAGGCGTTCCCAGAACTTCTGCTCCAGAGCGGCGACGGCGACGTGCCGGCCGTCCGAGGTCGCGTACACCTGGTAGCGGGGGCTTCCCCCGGTGAGCAGTTCCCTGCCCGGCACGGGCCAGCCGTCACCACCCTGGTACGTCGCGAAGTAGCCGTAGGCCATGAGGTGCAGGTTGCGGGTCATGGAGATGTCGAGATGGCATCCGGTGCCCGTCGCGTCGCGCTGCCGCAGGGCGAGAAGGATGTTCATCACCGCCGGATAGGTCCCGCCGGCGATGTCGGCCAGCACCGTCGGGGGAACCGGGGGCTTTCCGGCACCGTCCACGACCACGCCGAGCAGGCCCGTCTCGGCGAGGTAGTTCAGGTCGTGTCCGGCTCGGCCCGCGTCGGGACCGTGCTGCCCGTACCCGGTGATCGAGCAGTAGACGACGCCCGGGTTCAGCGCGCGCACCCGCTCGTAGCCCAACCCGAGCCGGTCGGTGACGCCCGGACGGAACTGCTCGACGACGATGTCGGCCTCGCCTGCCAGGGCCAGCACCCGATCACGCTCGGCCGGGTCCTTCAGATCGGCGGCGAAGGCGCGCTTCCCCCGGTTCAGCACCGCGTAGTTCGCGCTGGCCTCCCCGAGGACGGGCCGGTAGGTGCGCATCTCGTCACCGCGCCCCGGCCGCTCGATCTTGACGACGTCGGCGCCGGCCTCCGCGAGCAGCAGGGTGGCCAGCGGCCCCGGCAGCAGGGTGGACAGATCGAGCACGCGCACTCCGGACAGCGGACGGGCGGATGTCATGGCGTGTTCTCTCCCGACGTGATGAGTTCGCGGAGCCGGAACTTCTGGATCTTGCCGCTCTGGGTCGTCGGGAGCTCGTCCAGCACCATCAGCCGTTCCGGCAGGTAGTGCTTGGAGAGGCCGCCGGCCAGCAGGTACTCGCACACCGCCGGCAGGTCCAGGCTCGCCCCCGGTCGCGTCACGAGGACGGCGCAGGACCGCTCCCCCAGCCGCTCGTCCGGATAACCGACGACCGCCGCGTTGAGCACGTCCGGATGGTCGAACAGCAGGGTTTCGACCTCGGTCACGGGGATGTTCTCCCCGCCGCGGATGATGATGTCCTTGCTCCGCCCGTGCAGGGACAGCCATCCGTGTTCGTCCACGCCGGCGGTGTCGCCGGTCTTGAACCACAGGCCCGGCAGGAAGGACTCCCGCGTGGCGTCCGGACGGTCGAAGTAGCCGACGGACACGCCGGGCCCGCGCATCAGCAGGTCGCCGACCGCTCCCGGCGGCACCTCGGCCCCGGTCGCGTCGACGACCCGCACCTCGGAGCCGGCGAAGGCCGACCCGTCGGTGCGCTGGATCTCCTCCGCCTCGGCGGGCGTGGCCGACGTCATGATGCCGCACTCGGTCATCCCCCAGGCCGGGGCGATGTAGGCGCCGAGGGCCTCGCCCGCCTTGGCCGGCAACGTCCTCGGCACCGAGGAGCCCGCGATGACCAGGCACTCCAGGGGGCAGTCCGGATCGCCGGCGAGTTCCGTGCGCAGCATGTCCTGCAGGAACGTCGGCGCGCCGAAGAACGCGGTGGTCCGCTCGGCGCGGATGATCTCGACCGCCTGGACCGGGTTCCAGGACTCCATGTGCACCCCGGTGCCGCCGAGGTGGACGGTGAACAGGACGCCCCAGGCGAAGCCGGAGTGGTGCCCGACGGGAGAGGCGACCAGTTGCACCATCGGATCGCCGAAGGTCTTGGGTCCGAGGTGGTCGGCGAGGGCTTCGAGCGGATAGACGAGCGTGTCGTGGGTGTGCATCGCACCCTTGGGCTCACCCGTGGTGCCGGACGTGAAGCCGAGGTAGCACAGCGCCTCCGGCGCCGGCGGGGCGAACGTGCCGGGGGGCGCATCGAGGAACGAGGTCCACGCGTGCTCGCCCTGCCGGAGCTCGGCCCCGTCCTCCTCGAACACCACGAGGTGTTCGAGGGTGGGGATCTCCTCCCGCAGGCGGCGCGCCATCGCGAGGAGGTCCGTGCCCCGCCACTGCCGCGGAACGACCAGCACCTTCGCCTTCGAACGCCGGACGATCGCGGTCACCTGGCGCTCGCCGTAGGACACGGGCACGCCGGTGTAGACCGCGCCGATCTCGTTGACGCCGAAGATGAGCGAGGCGTACTCCACCCAGTTGGGGAGCATCAGCGCGACGGCGTCGCCGCCGCGCACGCCGATGGCGGCCAGCGCCGAGGCCACCTTGCCGGCCGCGCGGTCGAACTCCCGGTAGCTCATCCGTACCGGCGGGCCGGAGGCCCGGTAGCCGACCAGCGCGACACGTTCGGGATACTGGGCCGCCGCGTCGGTCAGCAGGGAGCGGAGCGTCCTGCCCTGCCAGAAGCCCGCCGTCCGGAACGCCTCGGCGTCGGCCTCGGTGAGCGGGGTGTACTGGCCGCGCAGTCCATTCTCCAGCGAGCCCGTCATGACGGCCTCCTCTCAGAGTCGGTCGGCGAGGGGCCCGCCAGGGCCGCCGCCGCCGTGCGTCGGGCGGTCGCCACATCGCAGGCCGCGCGCAGGGACAGCGCGTCCCGGAGCATGCGCTCTACCTGATACTCGGTGAGATATCCGTATCCCCCATGGGACTGGACGGCCGCCGCGCACGCATCGATCGCCTGCTCGCACGCGGAGGCGAGGACCGCGGTGGCCTGCCAGACCGAGCGGTCCCACGGCCGCAGCACCTGGAGCCACGCGGTGGTCACCGCCTGGGAAATGGAGAACAGGGCGTCCCGCACGGTCGGCAGGGCCGTGAGAGGGGCGCCGAACTGCACCCGCTGCGCGCTGTAGGTCAGCGCGGCCTCGGCCGCGGCCTCCGCGATCCCGGTGGCGACCGCGGCGGCGCCGAGGCGGAGCCGGACCCGCGCCGCGTCGGTGTCGACCCCGGCGATGAGCGCGCCCGCCTCCCGCACCGGTCCGACGATCTCGGCGGACGCGGTCAGGGCGCCGTCCAGGCCGGTGCGCCGCAGACGTTCGAACCGCAGCGCCTCGGCGGGGAGCACCAGGACCGAACCGTCACCGACGACCACGACGCGGGGCCGCTCCCCGGCCGGGTCGATGCGGTCGATCCGCCCTGAGATCATCCCGTCCCTGAGCGTCAGGCGCACCACGTCGGAGTCCTCGTCGACCACCGCCACGGCCGTGTCCCCCGCCTGGACGGCCACGGCGGCCTGCGTGCCGTCCAGGATTCGTGCCGCGACACCGGCCTGGACCGACGCCCAGGCGAGCGCGGGCCAGCTCCGCGCGAGGCAGGCGAAGGCGACGGCCGCGAGAGCGTCCACTCCCTCGCCGCCGCCCGCGCCACCGGTCTCCCCTGACGCGTCGCCGGCTGCCAGCGTCCACACCCCCAGCTCGGCGAGCCGGCGGCGGACGGCCGCGACCTCGTCCGGACGCTCGTCGGACACGCGTTCCCTCGCCCCGGCCACGACCGCGCCGACCATGTCCGCGAGGTCGGCCTGCTCGGCGGTCAGGGCCGGCGCGTGGCGGGTCATGACCAGAACCTCCGCGGGTCGGGCTCGCGGCGCTCGGCGAAGGCCGCGTTGGTCTCGTGCGCCTCGTCCGTGGTCAGGTACACGCTGAGGTACTGGTCGTGCGCCATCCTGGCCTGCCCGGCCACGCCGTTGTGCCGGCCGGAGAACGCCGACTTCAGGGCGCCGAGCGCCATCGGGCTGCGGGCGGACAGCTCGCGCGCCACGGCGGCGGCGCGGGCCCGCAGCTCGGCGGCCGGCACGACCTCGTTGACCAGGCCCATCTCCAGCGCCTGCGCCGCGGAGTACTTGCGGTTCAGGTACCACATCTCCTTGGCCCGCTTGCGGCCGATCGTGTCCTCCAGGTACCAGGTGCCGTAGCCGGCGTCGAAGCTGCCCACCATCGGGCCGACCTGGCGGAACACCGCGCTGTCCGCGGCGATGGTCAGGTCGCACACGGTGTGCAGCACGTTGCCGCCGCCCACCGCGAACCCGTTGACCGCGGCCACGACCGGCTTCGGGATCGTGTCGATCGCCTGGTAGACGTCGACGATCGGCAGCACCTGCGACTGGTCGAGCGAGGTCGCCTCGTCGTGCTCTCCGCCGATGCAGAAGAACTTCTCGCCGGTGCCGGTGAGCACGGCGGCCCGCAGTCCCGGGTCGAGCCGGAGACGCTGCAGCGCGTCGAACAGTTCGAGGCAGGTCTGGTGGCGGAGCTTGTTGCCCTTGTCGGGCCGGTCGATGCCGATCTCCAGGACGGGGCCGTCGCTCCGCACGACGATGTCGGTGTAGCCGGTCATCGGACGTCCTCCCCGCCGGTACGGAAACCCTGGCCGCTCTTCCTGCCGAGGTGACCGGCGGCGACCATCTGCCGCAGTAGGGGCGGCGGCGCGAACCTCGGATCGAGCGTGGCCTCGTACGCGCTCTGCGTCGCGTGGAGATGCACATCGAGCCCGATCAGATCGAGCAGCTCCAGCGGCCCCAGTCTGTGGCCGAGCCCGAGCCGGACGGCCGTGTCGATGTCCTCGGCGTCGGCGAGCTCGCCGTCGTACTCGGCGATCACATCGTTGAGATAGGGCATCAGCAGGTGGTTGACGAGGAAGCCCGGACGGTCCTTGACGATGATCGGCTCCTTGCCGAGCGAGCCGACGAAGGCCACCAGCCGTTCGACGGACTCGGGGGCGGTCTGCAGGGCGCGGACCACCTCCACGACCTTCATCAGCGGTGCGGGGTTGAAGAAGTGCAGGCCGGCGAACCGCCCGGGACCGGGCACCGAGGCGGCCAGATCGGTCACCGACAGCGCCGAGGTGTTGGTGACGAGCAGCGCGTCCTCCGCCACCACCGCCGCCACCGCGCCGAACAGCTCGCGCTTCACCTCCGCCCGCTCGGTCACCGCCTCGATCACCAGGTCGCAGCCGGCGAGTTCCGCGGCGTCGGTCACCGGCCGGATGCGGGCGAACGTCCCGTCCCGCTCGGCCTGCGTGATCTTGCCGCGCTCGACGCCGCCGTCCAGGAACGTTCCCAGCGCGGCCAGGCCGGCATCGAGCCTGCTCCGGTCGGTCTCCAGAGCCGTGACCTCGTAGCCGGACGCCGCGGCGACCTGGGCGATGCCGGAGCCCATGGTGCCGAGCCCCAGCACGGCCACCCGTCCAATGTCAGACATGCGCAATCTCCCCGCTCAGGAGCCGAAAAGCCGGTTGTCGTCATAGGTGTAGAAGCCGCGCCCGGTCTTGCGTCCGAGATCGCCGGCGGCGACCATCCGGTCCACCATGGGCGGCGGGAAGAAACGCGGATCGCGCAACTGCTCGTACAGCCTCGTGGCGACCTGCTGGTGGATGTCCAGCCCGACCACGTCGAGCAGCCGGAACGGCCCCATCGGGTGGCCCAGCGCACCGGTCACCGCCGCGTCGATGGACTCCCTGGTGCCGAGGCCCGACTCCAGCGCGCTGATGCAGCTGTTCTCCCAGGGGATGAGGAAGCGGTTGACGATGAACCCCGGCCGGTCCTTGGTGACGACGGTGGTCTTCCCGAGGCCGGCCAGGAACTCGACGGTGGCCTCGTGCGCCCAGCCGGCGGTGTGCCGTCCGTCGGCGACCTCCACGAGCTTCATCAGCGGCGCCGGGTTGCAGTAGTGGGTGCCGACGACCCGTTCCGGACGCCTCGATCCGGACGCGATCGCGGTCACCGACAAGGTCGAGGTGTTGGTGTGGAACAGGGTGCGCTCCCCGACGATCCCGTCGAGCTCCCCGAACAGCTCCCGCTTCGCGCCGAGGTCCTCGTAGATCGCCTCGATCACCACGTCCGCCGCGGCGATGGTCTTCAGGTCGGTCGTGCCCTCGATCCGGGCGGCCGCCTCCCTGGCCCGCTCCTCGGCCATCTTGCCGAGCCGCACGCTCTTGTCGAGGAATCCGCGGACCGCTCCCACGCCCCGTTCCAGGTTGCCCTCGTCGCGGTCGTGAATGATCGTCCGGTGGCCCGCCCGTACGGCGACGGTGGCGATCCCGGACCCCATGGTCCCCGCCCCCAGCACTGCCACGGTGCGTCCCTGCGTTGTCACGTCGTGCCCTCCTGTCCGAGGTGTGGCGTAGTCATCGGACGATCTGACCGCCGTCGATGACGATCGTCTCTCCGGTCATGAAGTTCGAAGCGTCGCCCGCGAGCAGCAGCAGCCACGGCGCGAGCTCGCCGGGCTCGCCGAACCGGCGGGCCGGAATCGCCTTGTACACCCGCGCCGCCTGGTCCGGGTCGGCGCGCAGCTCGGCGTTCATGGGGCTCGCGAAGTAGCCCGGGGCGAGGGCGTTGACGCTGATCCCGTACCGGGCCCACTCGATCGCCATCGTCTTGGTGAACGCGATGACGCCGCCCTTGGACGCCGCGTAGGCCGCGAAGCCGGCGACGCCGATCAGCGCGTGGTTGGACGCGATGTTCACGACCTTGCCGAACCTCGCCGGGACCATGTACCGGCCGGCCGCCCGGGTGGCGAGGTACACGCCGCGCAGGTTCGTCGCGATGATCCGGTCCCACTCGTCCGGCTCCTGCTCCAGGAGGGGCGTGGTGGCGACGATGCCCGAGTTGTTCACCAGGACGTCCAGCCGGCCGAAGGTCTCCACCGTGGTGTCGACGAGGTGGTCCACCGCCTCGGCGTCGGTGACGTCCGTGGGGCATGCCAGGGCCTGCCGCCCGAGTTCCTTCTGCTCCTGGACGAACGCGTCCAGCTCGTCGCCGGACCGCGCGGCCACGCAGACCGTGGCCCCGGCATCGGCCAGTGCCGTGGCCATCGCCCGTCCGAGGCCGCGCCCCGCCCCGGTGACGATGGCGACCCGGCCGTCCAGCGGCCGTTCCCGCGCCGTGGTCATGGTCATGTCCGCTCCTCAACTGCCCGCGCGGTGTCGCGGGCGATCAGCAGCCGCTGAATCTCGTTCGTGCCGTCGTAGATCTGGGTCACCTTCGCGTCCCGGAGGCAGCGCTCGACCCCGAGTTCGGCGAGGTCGCCGTAGGGGCCGAGGATGCGCATCGCCTCGCGGGCGGCCTGCCAGCCGAGATCGGTGCAGGACTGCTTCATGATTCCGATCTGCCCGGCCGGTGGAGCCGCCGCGGCGTCCACCTGGCGCGCCACGCTGTAGAGCAGGAGCCGCCCCTGCAGGATCCGGCCGCGCAACGCGGCGAGGGCGGACGCGGCCTCGGCGGGCGGGCGGGGGCCGTGCAGCGCGGTGAGGGCGCGCAGCGTCCGTGCGTACGCGGCGCGGGCGAGTCCCACGCCCTGCGCCGCCGCGCTGATGCGCGACTTGGTGACCGAGTTCATCACGATGCGCCAGCCCCCGCCGGGCTCACCCAGCAGATGATCGGCGGGCACCTCGACCTGGTCGAAGAACAGCTCGGCGGTGGTCGACCCGTGCATGCCGAGCTTGTCCAGCGGGCCGCCCCGGGACAGTCCGGGCCACCGGCCGTCGAGAACGAACGCGGTGATGCCGTCCCGCCCGCGCGACCGGTCGACCGTGGCGAAACAGATGATCACGTCGGCCCGGTCGCCGGTGGTGATGAACGTCTTGCCGCCGGACAGCCGGTACCCGCCGTCGTGCGGGACGGCGGCGGTCCGCAGGCTCGCCACGTCGCTGCCCGCGTCCGGCTCGGTGATGGCGAGCGCACCGTAGGCCCGCCCGCTCAGCAGTCCGGGAATGTAGCGCTCGGCCAGGTCCTCCGTCCCGGCCATCATGATCGGGTACGCCGCGTGCATCTGCGTCATGTAGACCAGGCTGGTGGCCGCGCATCCGGCGGCGATCTCTTCCACGGCCGCGGCGTAGGCGACGTTGCCGTCCCCGGTTCCCGACAGTTCCTTCGGGAAGAGCAGGCCGGCCAGGCCCGCTTCGGCGAGGGCCTGGTAGCTCTCGTGCACGAACGCGTGATCCCGGTCCGCGGCGGCGGCCCGGGGGGCGACGTCCCGGGCCACCACCTCCCGTACCGCCGCGCGGACGGAGAGCTCCCGCGCGTCCAGGAGCGCGTCCGCCGCCGACTCGTCGAGAGCGCGGTGGAAAGCGAGGTACGCCGCGGGGTCGTCGTCCAGGTCGAGCGTGAGAACCGCGGGACTCATGGCGCACCGCCTTCGTTTCCGGGCCGTGCCCGGCCGAAGGACGGCGGCCGTTTCTCCCGGAACGCCGCCACCCCCTCGGCCGCCTCGCTCCCGCCGATGGCGAGGGCGGCCAGGCGGGTCTCGAAGGCGAGGCCGGCGTCCAGCGGGGTGTCCATCCCCGTGTCGACGGCGTCGATGATCGCCCTGCGGGCGGCCGGGCCCCGGGAGGCGACCCGGCGCGCGGTGTCCAGCGCGAGCGGCAGCAGCGCCTCGCGTTCGACCGGCGGCAGGACCGTGATGCCGAGCTGGTGGGCGCGCTCGGCGTCGATCCGGTACCCGGTGAGCATGACGTGCCGGGCCACGGCGGGCCCCGCCACGCGGGCGAGGCGCTGGGTCCCGCCGTAGCCGGGGATCAGCCCGAGACCCGCCTCCGGCAGTCCGAACGCCGCACCGGCCGAGGCGAGCGCGAACGAGCAGGCGAGGACGAGCTCGAACCCGCCGCCGAGGGCGAGCCCGTTCACCGCGGCGATCACCGGCACCGGGCACCGCTCGATGCCGCGCAGGACCGCCTGCCCGGCCCGCATCACCGGGGCCGCCTCCTCGGCGCTCAGCCCCGCCAGGTCCGCGAGGTCGGCGCCCGCACTGAACGCCTTCTCCCCGGTTCCGGTGAGGACGATGGCGTGCGTGGTTCCGGACGCGGCCAGTGCGGCGATCTCGTCCCCGAGGCGCCGCAGGGTCTCGGCGTTCAGCGCGTTGTGCACCTCCGGGCGGTCGATCCGGACCGTGGCCACCGTGTCGTCGCGTTCCACCACGACGGACTCCCCGCTCATCGCACCGCCTCGTCCCGCGCGCCCCCGACCTCGATGGCCCCGCATCCGGCGAGCCGGGCGATGTCGGCGGGGCCGAAGCCGTGCTCGGCGAGGACCTCGGCCGTGTGGGCGCCGAGCTCGGGGTACCGCGCGTTCCGGGGCCGCGGCATCGACGCCAGCCGGAAGGGGCTGTGCACCGTGCCGGCCCCCGCCGTGCCGGGGACCGGCAGCAGGGACCCGCGGGCCACGACCTGCCGGTCGGTGACCACCTCCGACACCCGCTGCACCAGGGAGCAGGGGATGCCCGCGTCCCCGAGCACGCGCTGCCATTCGGCCGCGGTGCGCTCGGTCGTCCGTCCGGTCACCAGGTCGATCAGCTGCTCGCGATGGGCGCGCCGGCCCGCGTTGTCGGCCAGGTCGGCGCGCTCGGCGAGTTCGGGCAGGCCGATCGCGACGCAGAACCGCCGCCACATCGCGTCGTTGCCGATGGCGATCACGAGGTCGCGGTCGGCGGTCGGGAACGACTGGTACACCGCCAGCACCGAGTCGGTGCCTCCGCTCGGGGAGGGTTCCGGCTCACCCGCGAGATGGGCGGCGACCCGGGGCGCCATCACCGCGAGGGTGGAGTCGAGCAGCGACACGTCGATCAGGTCGCCGACGCCCTCCGAACGCTGCCGCACCACCGCCGCGTTGATCGCCAGCGCGGCGCACATCCCGGTCACGATGTCGGAGAGCGCGGTGGACACGCGCTGCGGAGGACCGCCCTTGGCGCCGGTCACCGACATCAGCCCGGAGCGGGCCTGCGCGGCGAGATCGTAACCGGGCAGGGTGCGGTCCGGTCCGTCCAGCCCGTACCCCGACATGGCGCAGTAGATCAGCCGGGGGAAGTCCGCCCGCAGCCGCTCGTGGTCGATCCGTAGGGCCTCCAGCTTGCTGGGATTGAAGTTCTCCATGAACACGTCGGCCTGGCCGATGAGCGTGCGCAGTGTGGCCAGCCCTTCGGGGACGCGCAGATTCACGACCACCGACCGCTTGTTGCGGTTGGCCGACGCGAACCAGGCGGAGTCCGCTCCGACGAAGGGCGGGCCCCACGAGCGCGCGTCGTCGCCGGTTCCCGGGCGCTCGATCTTGATCACGTCCGCGCCCAGGTCCGCCAGGTACATCGAGGCCGTGGGGCCGGCGTACGAGGTCGTCATGTCCACGACCCGGAGACCGCGCAGCGGTCCGCCCGCCGGTTCCGGCTGCTGAGGGACTTTCATGAACACACCTTATAATGTCCGACATTTCCGCGCATCAGAGACCCTTCGCGGGAGCGCGAACGGCGCCGGCCCTGCCTCCCAGGCGGGAGTCGTTGACGATGTCGTCCCGGTAGGTCTCCCGGGCCGAGTAGATCGCCACGAACGACAGGAGGGAGGGGATGAGCATGTACAGCGACAGCGGCCAGGCGTCCCCCGCCCAGGCGAACAGCGCCGCCGAGACGAACGGCACCGGCCCGCTCCACATCATGCTGCCGACCTGGTAGCTGATCGCGGATCCGCTGTAGCGCAGCCGGGTCTCGAACAGTTCGGACAGGAAGCTGGCGATCGGCGCGTACGTCAGCGTGTGCACGACCGGGATGGCGATCACCATCGCCACGATGATCGCGAGCGTGTTACCGGTGTTGAGCAGCCAGAAGAACGGGAACGCCTCGAGAACCGCCAGCAGGCTCCCGGCGAGCAGCACCGGCCGGCGTCCGAACCGGTCGGCCAGGGCCGCGGCGAACGGGATGGTGAAGACCTGGATCACCGCGGCGATGCAGACCGCCAGCAGGATCGTCCCCTTGCTCGCACCGCCCTCCTCCACGCCGTAGCGCAGCGCGAACACGGTGGGCATGTAGAAGGGGATGCTGTTGGCCGCCATCGCGAGCACACCGATGACCACGGCCTTGCCGTTCCGGCGCACCACTTCGCTCGCGGGGAACCGCGCCTCCCTGCCGCGGTCGCGCACGGCCTGGAACGCGGGCGACTCGGTGATCTGGACCCGGATGTACAGGCCCACCACGAGCAGGACCGCGCTGGCGAGGAAGGGGAGGCGCCAGCCCCAGCTCATCATCGCGCTCTCCGGAAGCAGCCCGATGAGGTAGAAGGACCCCGTGGCCAGGACCAGGCCGACCGGAACGCCGCACAGCGGCCAGCTGGCGTAGAACGCCCGCTTGCGGGCCGGCGCGTGCTCGGCCGCCATCAGGACCGCGCCACTCCACTCGCCGCCGATCGCCACTCCCTGCATCAGGCGGGCCAGCACCAGGAGCACCGCCGCCCAGATGCCGATCTGCTGGTACGTCGGCAGCAGGCCGACCACCGCCGTCCCCGACCCCATGATGGCCAGGCTCAGGACCAGCATGCTCTTGCGCCCGAATCGATCACCGAAGTGACCGAAGATCACCCCGCCCAGAGGGCGCGCGGCGAAACCGACCCCGAAGGTGGCGAACGCGGCCAGGGTGCCGGCCAGCGGGTCCAGCGAGGGGAAGAAGAGCTTGCTGAAGACCAGGGCCGAGGCCGTTCCGAAGATGTACATGTCGAAGAACTCGATGCAGGTGCCGATGAAGCTCGCGAACGCGACCTTCCAGACCGGCACGCCGAACGACGGGGCTGGAGTGACCATGCCGACGCCCTCCTGAGGTTGTCCCATGCGCGTTGTGGCTGGTAACCCGGAACCGTAGGTCATTTTACCTGTCTGTACAAGGTCCAACTTTTACGCGACAGAGAAGAAGCCGCCACGGTGTACCCGTGACGGCCTCGGTGCGGACGGACGTGTCAGTCGCTCACATGGGTGGCCAGATGCCCGCGCAGGTAGGTCAGATGCTCGACGATGGCGGCCTCCGCCGCGTCCGGGTCCTTCGCCGCGACGGCCTCCACGATGGCGCTGTGCTGGCGCACCGTCGTCCGGCCGACTTCGGGAGAGAGATCGAGGTAGTGGACAGGCTCGGTCTCGTGATGGAGGGCCGCGACGAAGGAGGAGAGCACGCGGTTCCCCGAGGCGTGGGCGATCAGCGAGTGGAACTGCTCATCGAGCTTGGGGACGTCCGGAGAGTCCACCGACGCCGACTTCTGGCGTCGCACGATGTCCCGGAGGCGCTCGAGATCCTCCTCCGTGCGGTGGACCGCCGCGAGCCGGACGGACGGGACTTCGAGGTACTGCCGCACCTCGGCGACCTCGGCGAACTCGATGCTGCCGAGCTTGAGCAGGTTGTGCACCGAGTCGATGACCACCGTGCCGAGCGAGTGGTGATCCACCGACTGGACGAAGTTCCCGCCGCGAGATCCGGGGATCTTGTAGATCAGCCCTTGCGTGGTCAGCGACCTCAGCGCCTCCCGTAGGGTCGTCCTGCTGACGTTGAACTGCCGGGCCAGCTCGGCTTCGGGCGGCAGCATGTCGCCGCTCTTGAGCTCCCCGGACAGGATGGTCATCCGGATGCGCTCCTCGACCTGCTCCCTGGGGCGGAGCACCTTCTGGCCGATGACCCGCGTCCCGGAGTACCGTTGACCAGCCACGATAAAGTCCTACCCATCCTCGATCATTATATGATCAGTATACAAGGTGTTTGTCGGACAGAGACGCAGCTGTCAAGACGCGGCTGGACGGGCATGGGACGCGGGTCGATCCGAGCGTCGCCTCTCTCTTCCTCGCACTATCTGCTCGTGTGACCGGGCTTCCCGCTTGGAAGGCGGCATCGTGCTCGAACGGTGAGGGGCCGCCCTCTGTGAGGGCGGCCCCTGAAGGGTGGTCGTCGGTCAGACGGCCGCGGGTTCGGCGATCTCGCGGTCCTTGGGGGCGGGCTGGTCGCCCGGGGCGCCGCGCAGCGGGGTCTCGCGGATGAACCAGGCGGCGACGATGGCCAGCAGGGTGAACGCGGACGCCCAGAGGAAGACGTTGTGGACGCCCGAGGCGACCGCCTGCTCCACCGCGTCACGGACGTCGGCCGGCATCTGCTTGAGCAGGGCCGGGGTCAGCTGGCCGCCGCTGCCGGAGAGCGACCGTCCGGCCTGCTCGCCCAGGCGGTCGGTCAGCCCGCTGGTCAGACGGTCGCTGTAGACCGCGCCGAGGATCGACACGCCGAGCGAGCCGCCGATCGTGCGGAACAGGGTGGCCGCGCCGCTGGCGGCGCCCATGTCCTTCATCTCGACGCTGTTCTGGGTGATGAGCATCGTGTTCTGCATCAGGAAGCCCAGCCCGGCGCCGAGCACGAGCATGAACAGGCCGGTGGTGAGACGCGTGGAGCCGACGGTGAGCTGGGCCAGCAGCAGCATGCCCGCGGTCATGGCCACCCCGCCCAGGATGGGGTAGACGCGGTAGCGCCCGGTACGGGTCACCAGCTGGCCGACGACCATGGTGGTGACCAGCATGCCCATCATCAGCGGCAGCAGGAGCAGGCCGCTGTTGGTGGCCGAGGCTCCCTGCACGAGCTGCTGGAACTGCGGCAGGAAGGTCACCGCGCCGAACATCGCGAAGCCGACCAGGAAGCCCAGCACCGAGGCCAGCGTGAAGTTGCGGCTGCGGAACAGGTTCATCGGCAGGATCGGCGAGTCGGTGCGCAGCTCCCACAGCACGAACAGGGTCAGCGAGACGGCGGCGCCGGCGCCCAGGCCGATGACGGTGGCGGAGGACCAGGCGTACTCGGTTCCGCCCCAGCTGGTCATCAGCGAGAGGCAGACGATGCCGGTGGTCAGCAGGACCGCGCCGATGTAGTCGATGCGGGACGTGCCGCGGGGACGCTTGGGCAGGTGCATGGTCAGCCCTGTGACGACCAAGGCGAGGGCGCCGAGCGGCAGGTTGATGTAGAAGGCCCACCGCCAGCTGAGGTGGTCGGTGACCAGGCCGCCGAGCAGCGGGCCCCCGATGAAGGCCAGCGGCATGACCGCGGCCATCAGCCCCTGGTAGCGGCCGCGCTCTCGCGGCGGGACCAGGTCGCCGATGATGGCCATCGCACCGACCATCAGACCGCCCGCGCCCAACCCCTGGACCCCGCGGAAGGCGATCAGTTGCGTCATGCTGTGCGCCATGCCGGCCAGTGCCGACCCGATCAGGAACAGCACCACCGCGGCCATGAACATGCCCTTGCGGCCGTAGATGTCACCGAGCTTGCCCCAGATCGGTGTCGCCGCGGCGGTGGCCAGCGTGTAGGCGGTGACCACCCACGACAGGTGCGCCAGGCCGCCCAGCTCGCCGACGATGGTGGGCATCGCGGTGCCGACCACCATGTTGTCCAGCATGGCGAGCAGCATCCCGATCATCAGGCCGCTCATCACGATGTAGATCTGTCGTCTGCTCTGGGAGGGCGCCGCCGCCGGGCTCTCCACGGGTGTCGTACTCATCGCGTCCTCACTTACCTGCCGTCCGGCTAGTTTGCTTACCTGCCGTACGGTAAGCTGAGAACTAGCCGGGCGTCAAGTAAGTTCAAGGAGGACGCGATGACCCGCCGTCGAGGCGACACCCGCGAGCAGATCCGCAAGGTCGCGCTGGAGCTGTTCGCCGAACAGGGCTACGAGAAGACCTCGCTCCGCGAGATCGCCGAACGCCTAGAGGTGACCAAGGCGGCGCTGTACTACCACTTCAAGACCAAAGAGGACATCGTCGCCAGCCTCTTCGAGGACTTCCACGCCGAGGCCACGGAGCTGCTGGAGTGGTCCCGCGGGCAGGAGCCGACCCCGGAGGCCCGGCGGGAGTTCGTGCGGCGCTACGCCGAGATCTTCCAGGGGCCCGGCCGGGAGATGATCCGCTTCATGCAGCAGAACGAACCCGCCGTACGGGAGCTCAAGGGCGGCGCGAACATGCGCACGCTCTTGCAGTCGTTCGCCGAGTTCCTGACGGAGGAGGAGGCGCCCCTGCAAGACCAGATCCGGGCCCGCCTGTCGATCTTTACCCTGCACATGGCGCATTTCGCGATGCGCGACACGGTCTCCGACGAGAACGAACTCCAGGCCGCGGCGCTCGAAGTCGCCCTCGACCTGATCCCGGACGCCTGAGCGCTCATGAGATTGCCGACCAAAATCACCCCCGATCCCGACGCAGAAAAAGCATTCGCCTGATCTCGATGGCCTGAGGCAGCATGGAAGCGCGGCGGTCCAGAGGGGTGGGTGGCTGTGCGTTCGACCCGGCGCAGAGCGGTTCTGCTGGCATTGCGCTTTTACTGCGGGGAGCTGCGCCGGCAGTGGCGGATCTCGCTTCCGGCGCTGCTTTTGCCGCCACTCGGAAACACCTGCCTGTTCTACCTGACGCCGCTGGTGGTGGCCGCTCTGGTGGGACATCTCGCCGGCGGCGGGAAAAGCGATCTCGCCGCGCTCCTGCCCTTCGTCCTCGGATTCGCCGGGCTGGGGCTGGTGGGCGAGGCGCTGTGGCGCGTGGGGCTCCACTACCTCAACCGGACGAACGGCCGGGGCATCGAATGGCTCGGCATCGCGGGCATGGACGAGTTGTTCGCCAAGGACGCCGCCTTTTTCCATGACAACTTCGCCGGTTCACTGACGAAACGGATACTGAGTTTCTCCGGCGGGTTCGAACACTTCGCCGACACCCTCACGTTCTCGGTCATGGCGAACGTGATCCCGCTGTCGTTCGCCTCGGTGATCCTGTGGCGGTACGACCCGCTTCTGGTCGTCGTCCTCCTGGGACTGATCGTCCTCACGGGCTTCGCCGCCTCCCCGCTCATCCGCCGCCGCCAGGCGCTGGTGGACGAGCGCGAGGCGGCCAAGGTGCGGGTGTCCGGCCACATCGCCGACGTGATGACCAACATGGAGACGGTGCGGGCGTTCGCCGCCGAGGATCGGGAGGCGGCCGAGTTCCGCGGCCGGGCCGCCGAGCAGCACCGCCTGTCGCTGCGGTCCTGGGACTACGGGAACCTGCGGGTCGACATGGTCGTCGCCCCGATGTCGGTCCTGACCAGCGCCCTGGGGCTGCTCGTCGCGGTGGCGCTCCGCGGCGGGCTCGGGGTGGAGGCCATCGTGGTGACGTTCTCCTACTACACCAACGCGACGCGGATCATGTTCGAGTTCAACCAGGTGTACCGGCGGCTGGAGAGCACGCTCACCGAGGCCGCGCAGTTCACCGAGCTGCTCCTGACGCCGCCGTCCGTCGTCGACCCGCCCGATCCGCAGCCGTCGCGCCCGGCCGACGCGTCGGTCTGCTTCGAGCGGGTGCTCTTCGCCCACGGCGACGGCCCGCCCCTGTTCGACCGGCTGGACCTCGACATCCCGAGCGGCGCCAAGATCGGCCTGGTGGGCCGGTCCGGCGGCGGCAAGACCACCCTCACCCGCCTGCTGCTGCGCCTCATGGACGTCGACGGCGGCAGGATCCTCGTCGGCGGCCAGGACATCGTGCGGCTGCGGCAGAGCGACCTGCGCGAACTGATCGCCTACGTCCCGCAGGATCCCGCGATGTTCCACCGGTCGGTGCGCGACAACATCGCGTTCGCGCGGCCGGGCGCCACCGAGGCCGAGGTCCTCCAGGCCGCGCGGGCGGCGCACGTCACCGAGTTCGTCGAGAGCCTCCCGGACGGGTTCGACACGCTGGTCGGCGAGCGGGGCGTCAAGCTCTCCGGCGGCCAGCGGCAGCGCGTCGCGCTCGCCCGCGCCATCCTGCGGGACGCCCCGATCCTGCTGCTGGACGAGGCGACCAGCGCCCTGGACTCCGAGAGCGAGCTTCTCGTCCAGGAGGCGCTGTGGCGCCTGATGCGCGACCGCACCGCACTGGTCGTCGCGCACCGGCTGAGCACGGTCGTCCGCATGGACCGCCTGATCGTCCTCGACCGCGGCCGTGTCCTTGAGGACGGCTCCCACCGGGAACTCCTCCAGGCCAAGGGCCCGTACGCGAGCCTCTGGCACCACCAGTCCGGCGGTTTCCTCACCGACGAGGCCACTCCCGGCATCGTGCCCGATCCGAGATCGCAGTCGCCGATCGGCTGACGCGGTCGCCACGGAACCGGCTGCTCGACGGTGGCCTGACCGACCGGGGACGTAGCCTTGGGCGGTGTTCTCCACTCAAGGGCCTTCCCTGCGGGAGCTGACGGTACAGGCGCTGTCCTCGGTCGAGAGGGGCTACGACCTGCTCGCTCCGAAGTTCGACCGCACGCCCTTCCGCACCCCCGAAAGCATCCTCGGCGCCACCGCCGACGCGCTGCGCCTGTTCGGGCCGTTCGGCCAGGGAGTGGACGTGTGCTGTGGGACGGGTGCCGGCATGCAGGTCCTCGAACCGCTGTGCCACGGACGGATCGCGGGCGTCGACTTCAGCGCCGGGATGCTCGCGCAGGCGCGCCGGGCGCACCCGGACGCCGAGTGGATGCGCGCCGACGTCCGGGCGCTGCCCTTCGCCGAGGACTTCGACCTCGCGGTCACCTTCGGGGCGCTCGGGCACTTCCTGCCCGCCGAGCGGTCCGCGGTGTTCGCCGGGGTGTACCGCGCGCTGCGGCCCGGCGGCCTGTTCGCGTTCCCGATCGGCGCGCCGCCGCGTGTCGGGTCGGCCTGGTACTGGGCGCTGCTCGGGTTCGACCTGGCCATGCGCATCCGGAACGCCGTGTGGCGTCCACCGTTCGTCATGTACTACCGGACCTGTCCCCTGCGCGCGCTCCGCGACGACCTGACCGAGGCCGGTTTCACCGTGACGACGACTCCTCTGCCCACGCTCGGCCGGCGCGAGGACGGCAGCCCCCGCTTCCGCCTCCTCCTCGCCCGCAGACCGACGTCCGACTAATTCCCAGAGCCGGCGGTCATGCCGAGGCTGTGGACGGTGGTTCGGGCGGCGAGGATGTGGGAGCGCATCACGGCCTCGGCCCAGTCGCCGTCGCCGGCGGCCAGCGCCTCGATCAGCTCGTCGTGGTGGAACATGCTGGCGCGCAGCCGGTCCGGCGCGTACCGGCGGAACGTGCGGTGGACGAGCGGCACGTCGATGAACCCGCGGATCAGCGTCTCGATGTGCCCGTTCCCTCCGGCGGCGGCGATCGTGAGGTGGAACTCCCCGTTCAGCTCGGTGAGCCGGTCGGCCGCCGGACCTGCGGCGAGCGCCTTCATCTCCGCGGCCAGCTCCCGGAGCCGGGCGAGCTGCTCCCGCTTGATGCGGGACGCCGCGAGCTTCGCCGCGTAGCTCTCCAGCAGGGCGCGGGCCTCGTACAGCTCGTCCAGCTCCCGCTCGGTCCACGCGGTCACCCGGGCGCCGCGGTTCGGGACGAAGTCGACCAGCCCCTCGGAGTCCAGCCGGCGCAGGGCCTCCCGGATCGGCGTCCGGGAGACGCCGACGCGCTCGGCGAGCTCGGCCTCCCGGAGCCGGTCGCCCCGGGCGAACTCGCCCGACACGATCCCGGCGCGGATCACCGCGTACGCCGTCTCGACCGCCTTGGCCACGTCCCCACCTCCTGACGCGGTCCACGATGTCACGGCGCCCGGCCGCGGGCGGACGGCAGCGGCTCCCGGGAAAGTGGGTATGCCGGTTTTGCGGGGATCGTCGTTTGGGGGCGGTTATGCCGGTTCAGGTCGGCGGCATCGAGTTCCATGCCGGGCCCGCGGTGCTCGGCGGGCCCGACGACCTGGACGCCGTCATCCGGGACTTCGTCGCGGGCGCCCGGCACACGCTGCGGGTGGCGGTGCAGGAGCTGGACTCCCGCTCGATCGCGGAGGCCGTCCTCGCGGCGCGGGCGTCCGGGGTGCGCGTCCAGATCATCCTGGAAGGCGACTACCTGCGGGAGGAGCGTCCCGCCGCGGACCCGTGGGCGGCGGCCGGGGCCAACGAGGAGAACCGGCTCATCCACGCCGCGCTGCTGCGCGCGGGCGTGGACCTCGTCACCGACCTCAACCCGGCGATCTTCCATCAGAAGTTCATCGTCCGGGACGCCGGCGAGCCGACGGCGGCGGTGCTGACCGGCTCGGCGAACTTCACCCTCACCGACACCGGCGCCAACCCGCGCGGCGGCGGGGGCGGGAAGGCGGGCAACAACCTCAACCACGTGCTGGTCCTGCGGGGGCGGCGCGCCGCCGACCTGTACCTCGCCGAGTTCCTCCGGATGCGCTCGGGGACGTTCGGCGCCCTGCACGAGCGCGTGGAGCCGACGCCCGCGGAGTTCCGGCTCGGCCGGGTCCGGGTCAAGCCGCTGTTCGCGCCCCGGCACGGACCCGAGATGGAGATCATGAAGCAGATGCTCAAGGCGGCGAGCAGTGTGGACTTCGCGATGTTCACCTTCGCCCGGTCCTCGGGCATCGACGACACGATGATCCGTCTCGCGCCGTCACTGTCCCGCCTGCGCGGCGTCCTCGACCGTGGTCAGGGCGCCCAGGCGTGGGCCGCCACCGGCCCGCTGAAGGCCGCCGGGGTGGAGCTGTTCGCCAACAAGCCGGGCACCGGCGTGCGGAAGGTGCACCACAAGCTGATGGTCATCGACGAGCGGCTGGTGATCGCCGGCAGCTTCAACTACACCGCCCCGGCCACCACGCTGAACGACGAGAACATCATCGTCCTGGGCGACCTGGAGGAGACGCGCGAGGACGCCGAGGCCGCCCAGCGCGAGATCGCGTCGTACGCGCTCCGGGAGATCTCCCGCATCGTCACCGACCTCTCCCACCCGGTCTGATCATGGGACAGGACGGTGACGTGTGGTCCGCCGGCGACGCGTACGAGAGGTACATCGGCCGGTGGAGCCGCCTGATCGCCGAGGCGTTCGTGCCCTGGCTGGGCGTCCCGCCGGGCCGGCGGTGGCTGGACGTCGGCTGCGGCACCGGCGTGCTGACGGCCGTCGTGGTGGCGATGGCCGATCCGCTCCAGGTCGTCGGCGTGGATCCCTCCGAGGCCTTCCTCGACCGCGCGCGGGAGCAGGTCGAGGATGAGCGGGCGGTCTTCCGCCATGGTGACGCGCAGGCGCTGCCGCTGGCCGATGGGAGCGTCGACGCCGTGGTGAGCGGGCTGGCGCTCAACTTCGTGCCCGACCCGGAGCGCGCCGTCGCCGAGTTCGCCCGGGTCGTGAACCCGGGTGGTGCGGTCGCGGCGTACGTCTGGGACTACGCGGGCGGCATGGCGATGCTGCGCCACTTCTGGGACGCCGCCGCGGACCTGGCTCCCGAGGCGGCCCGCCTGGACGAGGGCCACCGCTTCCCGATCTGCCTTCCCGAGCCGCTGACCCGCCTCTGGACGGACGCCGGGCTGACCAAGGTCACCGTCCAGGCCATCGAGGTGCCGTCCGTGTTCCCGGACTTCGACCACTACTGGCAGCCGTTCCTGGGGGGCCAGGGCCCGGCTCCCGGATACGTCGCGTCCCTGAGCGAGGAGCGGCGGCGCGCGCTGCGCGAGCACCTGCGGGAACGTCTCCCCTCCGCCCCGGACGGGTCCCTCACGCTCCCCGCGGCGGCATGGGCGATCAAGGGCACGCCCGTCTAGGCGCCCAGGTAGTCGCGGGTGTAGTCGAGCATGTCGTGTACTTGCTCGGCGACCCGGCGGGGGCAGAGTTCGCCGCGCTCGTCCGGCGCCTCGGGACGGGGCGGGGCGGCGAGCTTCACGCCCCGATGACCCTCGCCGTGCGGGCAGGACCTCTCGCGCGGCGCGAGGTCGACGGTCGCCAGCGCCTCCCGGTAGAGCGCGACGATGCCGGGTGCCGTGGAGCTCCAGTAGCAGTGCTTGGCGAGCAGGCAGACCGCGATCGCCAGGCGGGGCCGTTCGGCCTCGGGAGCACCGGCGAGCAGCCGCCGTGCCGACCACATCGCCGCGTTCTGCGCCTGAAGGTCGACCTGGCTGTACCGCTGCCGTTCCAGGTCGCCGATCAGGGGGTCGAACGCGGTGCGGCCGTCGGCGGTGAGGTACCGCGCGTCGAGGTGCTCGGTCCCGGGAGCGGCGAACCGTTCGCTGAGGGTCGACCGCAGCGTGGCGGCCGTGTCGGCGGCCAGGGGCGCGAGATGGCCCGGGCACGCGGCGGCCTCCCGGCCGTCCGAGCCGCCGATCATCTCGATCAGGGCGGCCATCCCCTCCGGGTCGGAGGCGTCGGCGGGAACGGGATGCTCGTGCCCGCCCGGGCAGCCCGCGGCGGTGAGAGCCGCCTCGGCGCGCTCGGCCGCCTCGGCCAGTGCCGTGACCAGTCCGCGGTCGTTGATCTTCCAGTGCACGAACCAGCGGCTCGCCCACAGCGCCGCCAGCATGGCGCGGCCGTGCGGGCCCGCCGGGTCGGCGCTCGCCTCGTCGCCGATCCGCGCGAGCAGCTCGGGCGGCTCGGGCGGCTCGGCGTAGGGGTAGCCGTGCACCATGGAGGCGATCTCGTCTGCCAGGCTCGGGTAGTCGGCGGTGTCCATCGGGGGGCTCCGGTTCGTCGCGGTGGTGAATCGATCTTGAGACGGACCGGGCGGGCATCGGGTTTCGGTCGATCGCCCGGCGCCGGGCGGGGGTGCCCAAAGGGCGGCCAGGGTTACCTCAAGGCGGCACCAAATGGGACGCGGTCACGGTTTGTACATAGTGCGACAAAGGGGATCTCTCGGTATGGCGACGTGATCGGATCCCGACGAGGGGAGGTCTCATGACGACGAGGATGGCGCACGGCTCGGACACGGCCGGGACCCATCGCGAGGTCCGGACGTCCGGGTGGTTGACGTTCGCCGGGACGCTGGCGTTCGTGGTGGGCGCGTTCAATGTCATCGACGGCCTGGTGGCCCTGTTCAACGACGATTACTACCTCGTCGGCGACAACCAGATCCTGGTGTTCGACTACACCGCGTGGGGCTGGTTCTGGCTGTTCCTGGGGATCATCCAGATGGCCGTCGGCGCCGCGATCCTGTCCGGGAAGATGTGGGCCCGCGCCACGGGGGTCTTCTTCGCCGTCCTCGCCGCGATCGGGCACCTGGCGTTCCTGCAGGCGTTCCCGCTCTGGTCGGTGCTGACGATCGCGATGTGCGTCCTGCTGATCTACGCGCTGACCGCGCCCCCGGCGGGCGCGAAGGGAGCCTGAGCCGGGTCAGCCGCCGGGCGGGCGGAGGTCGGCCGGCGTCGCGGGACGGAACCGGACCGCCTGGCCGCCGCTGCGTGCCAGCGCGGCGGTGAAGGTGCCGTCGCGGGTGACGAGCGACCGGGTGACGTCCAGCGCCTCGGGTGCCGTCGCGTAGTCCGTCCGGCGCGCGTCGGTGTAGGCCTCGGCGACCCAGGTGCCCCCGCCGAGGAACGAGAGCGGGTAGCGCAGGGTTCGCGCGCGGTCGCCGGTCATCGCGCCGACGTACCAGTCGGCGCCGGACCGGCGGGCGATGACGAGGTGGTCGCCGACCTCGGCCGCCAGCACCTTCGTCTCGTCCCAGGTGGACGGCACGGCCTCGATGAACGCGAGGCCGGGCGACCCGGCGTAGTGCTCGGGGAGGTCGGCGGCCATCTGGACGCCGGAGGAGTAGGTCACGTAGTAGGCGAGCTGCTTGGCGAGCGTGGTGTGGACGCGGCGGCCCGCCTTCCGCGGGTCCCAGCGGACGTTCATGATCCCGGGCGTGTAGTCCATCGGGCCGGAGAGCATGCGGGTGAACGGCAGGATCAGCGTGTGCTCCGGGGAGTTGCCCGCGCTGAAGGCGTCCCATTCCTGGCCGCGGACGGCCTCGCGGGCGAGCGCGTTGGGGTAGGTGCGGGTCTCCCCCGTCCCATGGACGCACTCGTGGCAGATGACGTTGATGCGATGCTGAGCGGCCTTTTCGAGGACGAGGCGGAAGTGGTTCACCATGCGCTGGTCGTAGTGGTGGTGACCGGGGATCTTCCCGACGTAGCCGGTCTTGAGGTAGTGGATCCCCAGCCGCTCGTAGAGCGCGAACGCGGCGTCGAGCTGCCTCTCGTAGTTGTCGACGCCGGAGCCCGTCTCGTTGTGGGCGATGAACTCGACGCCCTTGCTCTTGCCGTAGGCGACGACCCCGGGGAGGTCGAAGTCCGGGGTGGCGGCGGTGAAGTCCTGGTCGGCCCAGGAGCCCTCCCAGCCGCGGTTCCAGCCCTCGGCGAGCAGGCCGCCGATGCCGTGCGCGGCGGCGAAGTCGATGTACTGCCTGGCGCGGGCGGTGGTCGCGCCGTGCCACCGGCCGGTCTTCCACGTCGCCCTGCGGTGCTGGATCAGCCACCAGATGCCGGCGTACTTGGTCGGCTTGATCCAGGAGGTGTCGGCGCCGCAGATCGCGCAGGGCGGGTTGAGGTTCTCCAGAAGGTGGGACTCGATGAGCCCGCCCGCGTCGGGGGTGACGGTCAGCGCCCGCCATGGCGTGGCGCGGCCCGTCCGGGTGACGACCGCGGCCGTCCTGCCCGGGGTCGGCACGAGCGCGGCGCGCAGCCGTCCCGGCTCCGGGACGACGGTCATCGCGGCGTAGTCGTAGAGGTCCGCCTCGTGGATCGACAGGTACGGCCCGGTCCCGTACCGGAACGTCACCGGCGTGTTGCCGGGCCCCATCGCGCTGTAGGCGGACGCCCGCCAGGCCTTCTCGTCGGAGTCGAAGTCGCGCGGCGTCCACCAGGCCGCCGGGTCGCCGGCGAGGGCGAACTCGGTGGCCTCGTCCACGATCTCCAGGGACCGCAGCCCGGCCTGCGCGGGCACCTCGTAGCGGAAGGCGACCCCGTCGTCGTAGGCGCGGGCGATGACGTTGAAGATCCTTCCGTCCGCCTGCCGGAGCCGGACGGTCAGCTCGCGGTAGCGGTCGCGGACGGCGGCGTCGCCGCCCCACGGCGGCCGCCACGTGCGGTCGCCGGACGTCCTGCGGATGCCCGTGATCCGGACGTCCGCGCCCAGTGTGGAACCGCCGACGAGCCGCAGGCCCAGAGCCGACGGCCGGACGAGCATGGCGCCGGCCCTCTCGACGGAGTAGCGGAGGAGTCCGCCCTCGGCGGACACCGCCAAGGACAGCGCGCCGTCCGGTGACGTCACCGCGGGTTCCCTGGGGAACGGCGTGCCCGCGGCCGTCGCCCCGGAGAGCAACGCGAGGGACACGACCGCCGCGGCGGCTCGCAGCGCGCGGCGCGCGGATCCCGGTATCACCATGGTGATCCACATGCTGCCCGGTTTGACCATGTTTCGGCGACCCCCGGCGACCTGCACATACCCGGCCCGTGCGCGGGCAGTAGTCGGTCGTGACGCCGGCGTGGACCCCGCGGCCGTGAGTCGGGCGCACACCGCTCCCGGAGGCGGGCACGGCGGGGGACGCCGGGCCCGTGTCATCGTGCTGCTGGCCTGCGTGCTGGCGCTCAACGCCGCCGACACCGGGGTGATCGGCGCGATCGTCCACGAGCTGCGGCATTCGCTGCACATCGGCAACACGCAGGTCGGAATCCTGACCGCCGCGCCGGCGGCGATCGGCGCGGTCGCCACGGTGCCGGTCGGGCAGCTGACGGACCGGGTTTCACGGGTCCCCCTGCTCACGGGCAGCGTGGTGCTGTGGAGCCTCGCGATGGTCGTCGGCGGGCTGGCCGAGTCCTTCGCGTGGCTGCTGGCGTCCAGGGTGGCGCTCGGGGCGGTCACCGCGACGGCGGGGCCCACGGTCGCGTCGCTGGTCGGAGACCTGTTCCCGCCCGAGGAGCGGGCCGCGATGTACGGCCGGATCCTCGCCGGTGAACTGGTCGGGGCCGGGTTCGGGCTGCTCGCGGGCGGGAACATCGCGGCGTTCGTCGACTGGCGGGTCGCGTTCTGGTTCGTCGCCGGGCTGGGCTTCGTCCTCGCGGTGCTGCTGTGGCGGATGCTGCCCGAGCCGCGACGGGGCGCGCAGCAGGCCGCGGGCCGGGGCGAGGAGCTCGCCCAGCGGCAGGTGCATCAGGCGGGCGTGAAGCCGAACCGGGAGGCCGTCCTCGACGCCGACCCCGCGACGATGAGCCTGCCGGACGCCGCGCGGCACGTCCTGCGGATCCGGACCAACGTGATCATCATCGTGGCGTCCGCGATGGGCTACTTCTTCTTCGCCGGGCTGCGCACGTTCGCGCTGGTCCTCGTGCTGGAGCGGTACGCGGTCGGCCAGGGCGAGCTGTCGGCGTTCCTGGTGGTGATCGGGGTGGCGGCGCTGGCGGGCGTGCTCGCGGGCGGGCGGCTCGCGGACGGGCTCGTGCGGCGCGGCGTGCTCGCCGCCCGCGTGAACGTGCCGGGGGTGGCGTTCGCGGCGTCGGCGCTGCTGTTCCTGCCCGGCCTGTTCACCACCGAGGCGCTCATCGCGCTGCCGCTGTTCACGCTCGCCGCCGCCGCGCTCGCCGCCGCGAACCCGCCGCTGGACGCGATCCGGCTGGACGTCGTCCACTACCGGCTGTGGGGCCGCGCGGAGGCCATCCGGACGATCGTGCGGATGGCCGCGGAGGCGGCGGCGCCGGTGCTGTTCGGCTGGCTGTCGGGCCTGCTCGACTCGGGCCGGGGCTCGGCGGGCGGCCTCCACGAGGTGTTCCTCCTGGCGCTGGTGCCGCTGCTGGTCAACGGGCTGCTGCTGCTCAGGGCACGGCACACCTACCCGCGGGACGTGGCGGCGGCCCTGGAGTCCGAACGCCGCTTCGCCGACGGGCGGTGATCTCCGGTGGCTCTCAGCGGGCGCTCATGGAATTTTGAGACTCGTCGGATAGACCGGCACGCATGAGCCTCACTCGCCGCCGCTTCCTGCTGTCGGGCCTGGTCGGAGGCGCGGCGCTCGCCAGCGGCGCCGCGGCCCGGCGTCCACCGGGCGACGCCGGAACGCGGGACGAGGGCTACCTCACCCTGCCGGGCGTCCGGCCGCCGAACCTGCGCGCGCGGCGCCTCGGCCGGACGGCGGAGGGCCTGCTGTTCCTCGCCCCCTTCCGCGGAACGGGCGCCGCCGACGCGCTGATCGTCGACGACACCGGTGAGCCGGTGTGGATCCACCGGTCGGACCGGCTCATCACCGACGTGCGGGTGCAGAGCCACGACGGACGGCCGGTGCTGACCTACTGGGAGGGCGACCGGAAGGAGGGCGGGCACGGGGAGGGCGTCGGCGTCGTCCTCGGCCAGGACTACCGGCGCGTCGCCGAGGTGCGTGCCGGCGACGGCGTCCACGGCGACCTGCACGAGTTCACGCTCACCGACCGGGGGACGGCGCTGGTCATCGCGTACCCGGAGGTCACCGCCGACCTGCGGCCGATCGGCGGGCCGCGCAGGGGGCGCGTCCTCGACGGACGGATCCAGGAGATCGACGTCGCCACCGGCCGGATCCTGCTCGACTGGAGCGCCCTCGACCACCTCGACATCACCGAGACCCGCACCGCGCTGCCCGAGAAGGGAGGCGCGGCGTTCGACCCGATCCACATCAACTCGGTCCAGGACGACGGGGACGCCCTGCTGGTGTCCGCCCGCAACACCTGCGCCCTCTACCGCATCGACCGCCGGACCGGCGCCGTCCGCTGGCGGCTCGGCGGCCGGCGCGGCGACTTCGCGCTCGGGAAGGGCGCCGCGTTCGCGTGGCAGCACGACGCCCGCCGCCGCCCGGACGGGATGATCACGCTGTTCGACAACCACATCGGCACCGTGGGCGACGGCCCGTCGCGGGGCATCGTGCTGGCCGTGGACGAGACGGCCCGCCGCGCGACCCTGGTGCGCGAGTACGCCGACGGGACGACGTACGGGCAGTACATGGGGAACGTCCAGATCCTGCCCGATGGGAACGCGGTCGTCGGCTGGGGCTCCACCCCGAAGCTGACCGAGTTCGCCGCCGACGGGACGCCCGTCCTGGAGATCACGGGCCTGGGCGACGGCTCCTACCGCTCGTACCGCTCCCCGTGGACCGGACGGCCCGAGGCGCGTCCGGCCGTGGTGGCGCGGCCGCTCGACGCCGGGCGCATGCGGGTCCACGCGAGCTGGAACGGTGCGACGGAGGTGGCGGCGTGGCGCTTCCTCACCGGCGCGGCCCGGCTCACCCAGGCCGCGATCGTGAGACGGACCGGTTTCGAGACCGCCGTGACGCTCCCCCGGGCCGAGAACGCGGCGGCCGAGGCGCTGGCCGCCGACGGCACCGTCCTCGGCCGCTCGCCGTGAGCCGGCCCGCTACTCGTCGTCGGCGGGCGGACTGTTCAGCGTGCGGTAGCGGTCCAGGATGCGCTCCAGCTCGCGGCGGTCGCGCTTGGTCGGGCGGCCCGCGCCGCGCTCGCGGCGGCCGACCGGGATGAGCGCCTCGCGCGGCGGCGGGGGCGGGCTCTTGTCGATCAGGCATTCCTGCGCGGCGGGGGCGCCGACCCGCTTGCGGACGATCTTCTGCACGACCACGATCCGCTCCCGCCCGTCATGGCGGAGCCGCACCGTGTCGCCGGGCTTGACCGCGGTGGACGGCTTGGCGCGCTCGTCGTTCACGCGCACGTGGCCCGCTCGGCAGGCGGTCGTCGCCATCGACCGGGTCTTCAGCAGCCGCACGGACCAGATCCACAGATCGACCCGCACGGACCCCTCGTCGCCCATCCGTCCATGATGTCACTTCGGCGCGGTCTCCTGATGCGAGCCGATCCAGGCGTCGGCCCGCTCCCACTGGTCGTACAGCCAGGCGACGCGGGCGTCCCGGCCGCCGGGCACGTCCGCGGCCGGGACGCGCCACCAGCGGGCGCGCACGGCGCCGGTCAGCGGGACGCGCCGCCAGATCTCGCCGGCCGTGGTCATGCCTTCGAGCCCGCAGTGCGCGACGAACACGACGTCGGCGGACGGGGCGGCGTCGAGGGCGGCCAGCACGCCGCCGGGCCGCGGCGGCATCAGGTGGGGCATCGCGGCGGCGCGGGCGGCCTCGTCGCGGCGCCGCAGCCGGACCAGCCGGCGGATCGCGCGGCGGCGGCGCTCGGGGGTGAAGTTGCCGCCCTCCGGGAAGATCAGCAGCGCGTCGCGGGGGCCGAGGCCGCTCGCGAGCCGGCCGATGTCCTCGGCGGCGCCGCCGCCGGGCGTGACGAACACGTTCGGCATCCGCCCCGCGGCGATGTCGATGCACGGGTCCAGCTGGAGCAGCGCCTTCATGACCACGCGGGGCCGCCGGCCGTAGACCGACAGCAGGTGGTGGACGAGGAGCAGCGCGTCCCCCGGCCCGGCGTGCCGGCTGAGGACGATCAGCGGGCGGTCGGCGTCAGGCCCGTCCCGGGAGCCGTCGACCTGGACGCGCAGGCCGAGCCGGCGCTGCGCCGTGGAGTACAGGCCCGCGATGTAGCGGCGGATCACGTCGTAGTGCCGGTCGTCGCGGGCACGGCCGCGGAGCCACAGCCATCCGCATTCCACGACGGCGGCGGACTCCCGCGTCCCCCACGCCAGCGCGAACCACAGCAGCCGCCGGGCCCGCCGGCGCTCGCGCCCGGTCAGCGACGTCACCAGGTAGGCCGCCGGGAACAGCACGACGACCAGCGCGGTCAGCAGGAACAGCAGCGGCGTGAAGACGAGGCGGCGGACGATTCGGGGCGGCACCATCTCACGATCGCTCCTTCAGGTACTTCAACGATGCCTGATAGGCGCGGTCGATGTGGCCCTGGATGCCGCCCCCGTTCCGGTAGCGCATCTGGGCGAGGTCGACGCCGGCCCGCTGCGACCGGTTCCCCGCGGGCAGGACGTGCACGGTCAGGCCGTCGGGGAGGGTGGCCATCTCCTCGAAGAAGCGGTGCCGGCGCGCGATCTCGAACGCGACCAGGCCGACCTCCCACGGCCGGCGCGGCGGCGCGAGGTCACGCTCGATCCGCCCGACGTGCAGGACGTAGATGGTGGTGGCGCCGAGCATGACGGCCCGGCTGACCGGGATGCTGTGCACGAGCCCGCCGTCGTAGAAGTGCCGGTCCCCGATCCGGACCGGCGGCAGCAGCCCCGGCGCGGCGCACGAGGCGAGCACCGCGGGGACCAGCGGGCCGCCGGTGAACCAGTGCGCCATCGCGGTCTCGATCCCGGCGGCGACGCACTGGTACGGCACGTCCAGTTGCTCGAACGAGGACACGGGGAGCAGCTCGTCGAGCATCCGGCGCAGCGGCTCGCTGGAGTGCAGGTGGGTGCCGGACCGGGCGAGCGTCCACAGCCGCGCGAGCACGCGGGAGCCGAACACCTCGCGGACGGACTCGTCCGACCACAGGCTGGTGAGCCGCTCGACGGCGCGGCCCGGCTCGGCCGCGACGAACACGCCGTTCAGCGCCCCGATCGACGTCCCGACGACCAGGTCGGGCCGGACGCCGGTCTCCTCCAGCGCCCGCAGCATCCCGACCTCGTGCGCGCCGAGCACCCCGCCGCCGCCGAGGACGAACGCCACCCGCGGCTCCCGTCCCACCCGGGCCTCCCTTCACGCGCTGGAGGCAGCCTCACCCGTGGGAGCCGGGATAAACGGGCCGGCCGCCCGCACGCGGCGGGCGGCCGGCCCCCGGAATCAGTGGTGGCCGATCAGTGGTGCCCGCCGTGGGTCCGCAGGCCGTAGCCGTAGGGGAACAGCGGCTTGTAGTTCCGGTCGCCGACGTTGATCGGCTCCTGGTCCTCAGTGCGCGGCCACGTCACCGGCAGCTTCCCGGTGAAGGGGCGCTTGCCGAACAGGACGTCCGCGACGCCCGCGCCCTCGCTGCCCGGCAGCCAGGACATGACGAACGCGTCCGTCTTCGCCAGCTGGTCGGTCACGATCTGCGGGCGTCCCGCGACGTCCAGGACCACGCAGGTCTTGATCGCGGAACAGACCTTGTCGACGTTGGCCTTGTCGGCGTCCGACAGGTTCAGCGTGTGGCCGTTGCCGACGTCGCCGACGCCCTCGGCGTACGGCTTCTCGCCGACGACCACGATGCCGACGTCGTTGCCGGACGTCGGCGCGGACGCGTCCTCGCTGTAGGTGACGTGCGACGAGTTCTGCTTGATGCCGTCCAGGATCGTCGTGCCGGGGATGATGTCGCCGGACGAGCCCTGCCACGTCACCGTCCAGCCGCCCGCCTGGTTGCCGATGTCGTCGGCGTTGGTGCCCGCGACGTAGATCCGCGCGTTCCTCTTCAGCGGGAGCGCCCGCTTGGAGTTCTTGAGCAGGACCTGCGACTTCGCGACCGCCTCGCGGGCGACCGCGCGGTGCGCCGGCGACCCGATCGTCTTGGCGTTGCTCCGGTCGGTGTAGGGGTGCTCGAAGAGGCCGAGCTCGAACTTCGCCTTCAGGATGCGGCTGACGGCGTCATCGATGCGCGACATCTTCACGCGGCCGGCCTTCACCTCCGCGATCAGCGTCTGCACGAACTGCGGGGCGCTGTACGGCTCCATGAACATGTCCATGCCGGCGTTCACGGACGTCCTGACCTGTGTCGCGTAGTCGCCGGGGATCTGGTGGATGGCCTCCCAGTCGCTGATGAGGAAGCCGTCGAACCCGATCTTCCGCTTGAGGACGTCGGTCAGCAGTTCCTTGTGCGCGCTCATCTTCAGCGGATCGCCGACGCCGTCCTCCTTCCAGTCGACGCTGGAGAACGACGGCATGATGCTGCCGACGCCGTACTTCTGGACGGCGACGACGTACGGCGCCAGGTTGATCTTCGCGAACGTCCTGCGGTCGGTGACGGTGACGCCCTGGTCGATCGTGTACGTCCCGCTGGTGGACGACCCGAACACCGTGTCCCCGTCGCCGGCGTAGTGCTTGGCCGTCGCCAGCACGTGCCGGTTGGTGGCGAGGTCGCGCTTGTGGCGTCCCTGGAAGCCCTCGATGCCGGTCTCCATCTGGATGACCAGCCGCGGGTCCTCGCCGTAGCTCTCGTAGGCGCGTCCCCAGCGCAGGTCGCGGGTGACGCACACGCACGGCGCGAACACCCACTGGGGCCCGGTCGCCTTGGTCTCGACGGCCGTGATCTGCTCCTCCTTGCGGACGAGCCCGGGGTCGCGCGTCGCGCCCATCGCGATGTTGTGCGGGAAGACGGTGGCGCCGACGAGGTTGTTGTGACCGTGCACGGAGTCGATCCCGTAGATCAGCGGGATCTTCAGGCGGGTCGCGAGCGCCTTGGACTGGTAGGCGTCGACCATGTCCGCCCAGCCCGCGGGGCTGTTGTCGGCGGGCACCGAGCCGCCGCCCGACAGCACCGAGCCGAGCGCCAGCCCGGTGATCTGGTCGCGGTCGCCGTCGATGGCGCCGCGCTCGGCCTGCGTCATCTGGCCGACCTTCTCTTCCAGCGTCATGCGCCCGAGCAGGTCGCTCACCCGCTTCGCGACGGGCAGCCGCGGGTTCAGGTACGCGGCCTGCTGGGGGGCCTCGGCCAGGGCGGGCTGCACCGCGATGGCCGAGGGGAGGGCGGCGATGGTCGCGAAGGCGACCAGTGTCCGCCCGATCCGGGTGGCGATGACACGTCTGTGGGGGTGTCGCAAGTCGTCCCTCCTGGGTCGTCCGAGGACGCCCACGCGGCCCGGCGGACCGCGCGCGTGACGGGGCGCCGGGGTTCATGGCTCGCCCGGACGGCCATGACCCCGGCGCCGCCGGCGTCGTCACCCAGGAACCTCCCCCGCCTCCCGGCTACCTGTCAACAAACCTGCCTATTACAGACCGGACCGTGGCCGGGAACTGTGGAAGAGGGCTTGACGACCACTAAATTCACACGTTGAATCATGGGCCAAACAAAGCCGGTCGGACGGGTGGGCGATGATCGGCCCACCCGTCCGGCCGGCGTGCGGTCACGCGGCGGCCCGTCCGCCCCCGCGAATCCGCTGGCCACACTCGGCCACTCGCGCCCCCTCCGAGCGGGGCCGGAGCGGGCCTCGCGGTCAGGTGGCCGGACGGTCCCGGTCGCTGTCGCGATCGCGCCCGCGCTCGCCGCCGGCGCGCGTGCCGTCGTCGCGGGTGACCTCGACGCGCTCCTTGCGGATCTCGCCGCGGATCGTCTGCTCGTCCTGCACCTGCTCGGTGCGCAGCCGGACGCGCTCGACCGGCACCGTCTCCTTCGCGATGACCGGGCGCTCCTCGTAGAGGATGATCTCCTGGTCCTCCTCGGCCATGGTCACCTTCGGATCCGGCCGGCCGCCGGTGATCGGCTCGCGGTCCACCCTGAGCTCCTCGTGCGAGACCGGGATCGTCCGCTCGACCGTCTCCGTCTCGACCCACTTGTGCACCCGGACGCGGCCGGCCTCGTGCCGCTCGGTGCCGATCCGCATCTGCTCCTCGAACCGGGTGATCTCCGTCATCGGCGCCTCGGCGCCCTCGCGCGGCGACTGCGCAGGCATCGTCCTGCCGCCCTGCTGGGCGCCCGTCTGCCGGCCCGTGCCCGTGGCCGGCTGACCCGTGGCCGACTCGCCGGTGGTCGACTGGCCCGTGGCCGGCCGTCCCGTGCTCGCCTGGCCGGGCTTGTCGGCCGTCCCGCGCCGGTTCTTCTCGGGGTGCACCGCCATCCCGGGGGCGCCCGCCATGCCGGCGGTCCCCGCGGCGCCCGCCGGACCGCCCGCGTCCTTGGTCTCGGACGTGCCGGCCGTGCCCGCGGCCTTGCCCTCACCGCTCTCCTCACCGGCCGTGCGGCGGTCACCGGACGTCTCGGACTCGGACGTGCCCGCTTCGCCGCCGGAGCGGCGGCCACCCGGAGGACGGACGCCGTAGTGCCGGTACAGGTCGACGATCTGGGCATGCGACAGGTGTTCGTCGGCGTCGACGTTCGGAGCGCCCTTGATGGTCTCCTTGTCGTACGGAACCTGGAGGGCGTCCTTGCTCTTGCGCGCGCCGGACAGGGGGACGAAGCTCTCGCGCATCCCGAACCACCCGGTGTGGACGGTCACCCACTCCGGCGAGCCGGAGTCGTCGTTGAGGTAGACCTGCTTGATCGTGCCGACCTTCGTGCCGTGGGTGTCGGTCACGCTCATGCCCATCAGTTCCCGCACCTGCGTCTGCGTCTCCACGTTGAGCACCTCCGCTTCCGTGAACGCTCCCGGACGGCGGGGGGCAGGGGGAGGTGGTGCCCGCCACTCGGTCGCGGTTGTTCTGTTGATCCCGAGTTGCCGGATTACCTCCTGCTTATCCCTGCGTGCCAGCGATAAACGCGTTTACGGGATTATAGAAAACGATTTACCGAATACTTACGTCCACCCCCGAACGACCCCCGTCGACAATTCTCGACAAACAGCCACGACTTCCCCCATTCGCGAATGGCGCGCTTCCCAAGATGGTGATCATTTTAGTCGGCATCGGTTTTCCCTTCCCCCGCCCGTGCAAAGACTGCGAGGGTACGTTCCGAACATTGGAGAACTGGAATGCGCGACTTCTCAACGGCGGCCCGGCGGGCGGGCGCCGTGACCGCCGCGGTCACCGCGGCCCTCGCCTGCACGGCGCCCAGCGGGACGGCCACCGCGGCCGCGGCGCCGCGACCACCGGCCTGGTGCAAGGCCGTCGGGGCGCTCGCCGTCCGGACGCTGCCGCACACGATCAGGATCGACGACTGCGACCTGCGCGGCCGGACCGTGCGCGGCAACGGCCTCGCGGCGGTCGTGCCGACCGACGGGACCTCGCTGGTGGCGCAGCAGCTGCACACCAACGGCGGATCCGAGCTGGCCATCCGGGTGGACCGGCGGACCGGCAAGATCACCATCCGCACCCGGAGCGGGCGGGTGCCGCAGGGCAGGCCGCGGATGGCCCGCGCGGCGGTGGCGGCCTGCCAGGACGGCACGTACCGCCCCGAGCCCGCCAGCTGGCCGCGGGGCCACACCGTCCAGTGGCACTACCACTCGGGGGGTGCCGGGCTGCCGCAGGCGCCCATCGCCAAGGGCGTCTCGAACATGGTCAACGCCCGGACCGACTGCGTGGGCGGGGGCCGGTTCACGCCCCAGCCGAACGTCCACGAGAGCTACGCCGGGCAGACCAACCGGCCGCCGAACCTGACCAGCGGGGCCGCCTGCGGCGCCCGCGACCGGGCCAACACGTTCGGCTGGCTGGCCATGCCGGGTGCGAGCCGCAACGTGCTCGCCGCGACCTGCATGTGGTTCGCCGGCACGACGATGGTCGAGACGGACATGGCGCTGCAGACGCAGGGCAGGCGATGGTGGACGGCCGGGTCGTGCCGCCCCGGCTCCTACTCCGCCGAGGCGGTCGCGACGCACGAGACGGGCCACGTCCTCGGCCTCGACCACGTCAGCGGGTCCCAGCACTCCGACCTCACGATGGCGCCGTCCATCGCGGCCTGCGACGACGGGGCCGCGACGCTCGGCAAGGGCGACCACGCCGGGCTGATCTCGCTCTACGGCGGACGCTGACCGGCGGCGGGCCGGAGGCGGCGGGCCGTTCGGTGCTCGGTTCCGCGGCTCAGCGCTTCGTCACGATCGCGCCGACGACGACGAGGCGGCGCCGGTCCGACCCCTTCGGCGTGCAGGTGATCAGCGTGACGTACCGGCCGTGCGGGGCGCTGCCGCGCCGGAACGGCACCGGCTCCAGGGCGCGCCGGTCCCGGGGCTTGATGACGCGCTTGAGCCGGACCCGGTACACGTAGGTCCGCCGGCCCACGCGCAGGACGATCCGGTCGCCGCGCCGCATCCGGTCCAGCTCGCCGAAAGGGTGCCGCCAGGTCGTCCGGTGGCCGAGCAGGACGGTGTTGCCCTCGCGCCCGGGGAGCGCGGTCCCCGGGTAGTGGCCGACGCCGCGCCGCAGCACCGCCTGGCCGACGCCCTGCCTGACCAGGGTCTTCAGGCCCATCCGCCGGATCTGGAGACGTGCGATCACCGTGCCCGTCCGCGGCCGTGCCGCGGCGGCCGCGGCGGTCGCGACCGCGGCCGTGCGGCCGGCGGGGGCGGCCTGCGCGGGCGGGACGGAGACGGCGGGCAGGGCGCAGAACGCGGCGACGGCGACCGCGCACAGGGACTTCCGGCCGAGCATGGTTCTCTCCTCCATCTGGGGTACCGCGGGCACGGGGAAGGGGGCGGCACGTCTGCCGCCCCCTTCCGCCGTCCTCCGGCCGCGGGTCGTCACCCCCGGCCGGCCCATGTCAGGTCAGGAGATCGGCGACCCGAGGTTGACGGGCACGCTGCCCTTGGCCAGGCGCGGGGTGATCCGCCCCACGCCGGACGACGTGACCGGCCGCTTGAGCGTGTCGAGGAAACCCGGCACGCCGGGCAGGGCGTTCGCGCTGCGGTAGCCGGCGTCCGGCCGCGCGATGCGGGAGCCGTCGGCGCGCATCGTCGAGGGCAGCTTGGTGTGCTTGGCCGCAGGGCGGTGCTTGGACGGCTTGTAGGGCTTCGGCTTCTTCGGCGTCCGGTAGGTGGGCGGCGCGGACTTGTGCCCGTTGTCGACGGTCGCGCCGCCCTTGCACTGCGCCTCCGCGGCCCCGAGGGCGCCGACGGCGTTCCCGCACGCGTTGACCGGAATGCTGATCGGCGCGAACACCTGGTTGCCGTTGCCGATCCCGAAGTTGCCCGCGCTCTTCATCTTCACCTTGCGGCCACCGGGGTTCTTCACGGTCGCGCCGCCCTTGCACTGGGCCTGCGCCGCACCGAGGGCGCCGACGGCGTTCCCGCACGCGTTGACCGGGACGCTGATCGGCGCGAACACCTGGTTCCCGTTCAGGATGCCGAAGTTGCCGGCGCTCTTCATCTTCACGTTGCGGCCACCGGGGTTCTTGACGGTCGCGCCGCCCTTGCACTGGGCCCGGCTGATCCCGGCGATCGCGATGGCGTTGCCGCACACGTCGACGGGGATGCTGATCGGCGCGAACACCTGGTTGCCGTTCAGGATGCCGAAGTTGTGCGAGGTCTCCATGCGGACCTTGCCGTCGTGGCCGCCGCCGTAGCCACCGTGCATGGTGGCGGCGCCGGCGGGTCCGGAGCCGAAGGCGGCTCCGATGGCGAGGGCTCCCGCGGCCACCAGGGCCGCGCGGCTCGTGCTCTTCGCCCACTTGCGCATGAGTTTCTCCTGTCGTTGCTTCGATCTCGGTGGTGAACGCTGCGCTGCACCGTCCGGGTGGGCGCAGCCCGGCAGCGGCCGCTTGTCGGCCGTCGCCTCAGAGGAAGGTCTGGTGAAAGGGAGGCGGCGTGCTTCGCGCACGCGGCCGTGCCGTGCCCGGCCCTCTACGGCCGGACGGCTGTGGGAACCCCTAGTCGGGGACGACGGACGGGCCGCCGGGCGCGGCCACGTCGGACAGCGCCGTGCGGTGGAACGTCCCCGCGTCCGCGGCGGAAGGCGCCGCAGGATACTGCCGCGTCAGCAGGTCGGCGAACGGCACGAGCGGGTACCCGCCGCCGGAGCCGGTGCTGCGCGGGCCGTCCTGCCCGGACGGCAGGGCGGGGTCGCGCACCGGGGCGCGGTCGCCGCCGCGGCAGGCGGCGCAGCGGCCGCCATCGCCGTCCGGGGCGGCGCCCGCGAACGTCTGGGGCGCGGCGGTGCGACCGTCGCGCGCGGTGGCGGGCTCGCCCTTCTCGGGGGCGTCGCCGGCGCCGGCGTCCTGGTCCGGAAGCGCACCGGCGCTCGCCGGCGCGGCGTGCTCGGGACCGGTCATCTGCTGGACGAGCTCGCCGATGACGGGGCGGTCGGGCCGGACCTCGGGCGCGGGCAGCCGCGGGACGCCCGCGGCCGCGGCCAGCTCCTCGATCCGGTGGACGGCCCGGTCCTTGTCGTCGAGCACGTCCTGCTTGCGCGACCCGAGGTAGTGCACGGGGTCGTCGCCGGCCTCCCGGAGATCGGCGGAGAGCCGCTCCGCCGGGCCCGCCGCGTCGCCGCCGTGGCCGGGCGAGAGGCGCCGGAGCGTGGACAGCTCGCCGGGCTCCATGGCGCCCTCGCCGAAGACCGCGTCGTGGACGGCCTGCTGCGGCCGGGGCGCCGGCTCGGCGGCGAACGCCGCCTCGGTGAGCGCGGAGAGCGCGATCCAGCCGGCGAACGCGAAACCCGCGACGGCGGCGACGCGCAGGAGAACGGGGACGATGGCATACCGGCACCGATCCTGCGGGCGAATCGCCCTGCATTGGATCGGTACGGAGCGCATTGCCAGTTCTCCTTGTCGCCGCAGCCGGTGTTCACATCCGGTCTCTGGTTCCGGTCGGCATGAAGGTAGCACCGCGGCGGCACTGATCACGGAACGATTTCGAATTATCCCTGCGTGTCCCCGGATCGTTTACCGGCGCATTAGTTCCGCTTTTACCGTGGACGGGTTTCCGTCGCCTGGCATTCCTTTTTACGAGAATTCTCCGTTTCGTCGGAGGTCGGGGGCTTCGCGGCACTCTCGGGGGCCGCGGGACACCGGCCGGGCCGTCCGAGGGCCGGGGGAAGCATGGCGGACGGTATCGGGTGCGCTACATTCGGTGAGCAGGACGGCCGCGGCGGCCGTCCGAGCGAGGAGCTTCCGATGCCCGACCCCTCGTCCGCGATCGCGCGGCTGCTGCCCGCGCGCCACCACCGCCCCCGTCGCCAGACCCACCGCTTCGTGACCCGCGACGAGGCCCAACTGATCGTCCTGTCCCGCGTCTCCGCCGGTCAGAGCACCTTCACCAAGCGCGGATGGTCCTCGGCGTGGACGCTGTACTCACGCTGGGAGTGGACCAGGGCCACGGCCAGGGACGAGCGCGCCCTCCGCCGGGCCCGGCCGCCCTGGGGAAGAACCTTGACCGCTGGGTGACGAACTCCTACCGCCGGGGGACGTCCGTCTCCAGGACGCTCTCCGCCCGCACGGGCGGCATGCTCGGGCGTGCCTTCCGCCGGGCGATGTGGTGCGCGATCCGCCCGGCCGCGAAGCCGGCGCCGTGCACGAACCGCATCACCGGCCCGAACGTGAGCGCGGCGGCGAGCCCGGCGAAGTAGAGGCCCGGCACCGACGCCTCGAAGTCGCGGGACAGGACCGGCGCGCCCGCCCGGGTCCGGATGCGGCCGCGCAGCTCGGGCGCGAGCAGCGAGAGCCGCTCCACGTCCGGGACGAACCCGGTCGCGGCGATCACGTGCTCGGCCTCGGTGACGAGGCGCCGCCCGTTCCGGTCGACGGTGGTGACGGCGATGCCGTCGTCCAGCTCGACCGCCTTCGACAGGTACCGGCCGGTCGAGACGCGGACCCGGTCGTCCAGCCGGTCGCGCAGCCACCACGCGCCCGCCGGCGGCAGCGTCTCCCGGACGATCTTCCGCCGGGTCCGCTCCGGCAGGTAGCGGACGATCCCCGGCCGCTCGGCCCACAGCCACGTCCGGTACCCCGTGCCGAGCCCGGACCGCGGTCCCTCCAGCAGCACGGAACGCCGGGACCGGTGCTCCTCCGGGACGGTGTTCCAGTCGAGCTCGCGCCTGCGGGCCAGCAGGTGCGGGTGCGCGCCCGCGTCGGCCAGCAGCACCGCCGTCTCCAGCGCGGACTGCCCGGCGCCGACGACCACGACGTCCTTGCCCGCGAACAGGCCGAGGTCGCTGTGCGCGCTGCTGTGCGAGACGAGCCAGGACGGCATGCCCGCCAGCTCGTCCGGGATGTGCGCGAACGGCCCGACGCCCACGGCGAGCACGACGGTCCGCGCGGCGATCCGCTCGCCCGTGGACAGCCCGACGGCGAACCCGCCGCGGCCGCCGCGCTCGACGCTCACGACCTCCGCGTCCTCGGTGCCGCAGACGGCCTCGGCGGCGAACCAGCGCCCGTACTCGACGAAGGTCTCCAGGGGGATCGGGTGCCCGACCCGCCAGCCGCGGTGGCGGTCGGTGAAGCGCAGGCCCTCCTGCGGCGCCCCCAGGCTGGAGGCGAAGGGCTCGGACTTCAGATACATGCCCTGCGGCATGTTGGCGTCCCAGAAGCGCATCGGCTCACCGATGATGCGGACGTCCAGTCCGAGGTACCGCAGGTGGGCGGCGGTCGACAGGCCGTAGGGCCCGGCGCCGGCGATGACGACGTCGCATGCCGAGTCGCTCATGTTCCATTCCCCCGTGTGTTCGTGGTGTTACCCGGTGCGGAGCCGCCCGACCGCGCGCAGCGCGGACTGCCGGCCCATGGCGAGGAAGGGCGGGAGGTCGTCGCCGGCGTACCAGGCGAACTCGTCGGCCCTTCTCAGCGGGCGGAGGGTCTCCCGCAGGTCCTTCGGGCGCGGCAGGGGGCGTCGCGCCGAATGCCGGAGGTAGTGGTTCTCCACCAGCAGGTGCCGGCCGGTCGCCGGCCGCGCGGCCGGGACGGGGCGCCCCGACTGGTCGAGGTGCAGGACGCGGGCGAGGTCGAGCCCGGCCCGGTCGGTGAACAGCCGGAACTGGGCGCCGATCCGCGGGTTGAAGTCGAGCAGGTGGTGGACGCCGCGCTCGGCGTCGAACCGGAAGTCGAGGTCGACCAGGCCGCGGCAGCCGAGGCGCCGGACGATCCCCGCCGCGAGCCGTTCGAGCGCCGGGTCGTCGACCCACTCGCCCGCGACGGTGTGCCCGGCGTGCGGCGGGTGCGCCAGGTGCTTGCGGCCGACCCCGGCGAACAGGCAGCCGAGGTCCTCGTCGAAGTACCCGTGGAAGAACCAGTCGCCGCCGGACGGCGGGATGCGCCGCTGCAGGATGAGCGGGCCCGCCCCGCCGCCGGCGGCGGCGTCGTCCGGTCGGCGGTCGCGGGTGGCGGCGAACAGCCGGTGCAGCTCGCCGGCCGTCCGGACGAGGGTGGTGCTGCGCAGGCCGGGGCGGAGCCGCCACGGCCGCGCCCACTTGGCGATCAGCGGCAGCCCGAGGTCGGCGGCGGCCTCGTCGACCTCCGCCGACGACCGCGGCATGCGGCTCGGCGGGGACGCGACGCCGTGCCGCTCGCAGGCCTCCAGCAGCCGGGCCTTGTCGGCGACGCCGCGGGGGACGCCCGGGTCCTGGCGGGGGAAGACGAAGTGGGACGCCAGCGCGTCCGCGTGCTCCGCGATGAAGATCGCGCCGGCGTCGTCCATCGGGAGGAGCAGCACCCGCCGGCCGATCCGCTCGCCGGCCCCGAGCAGGTGGTCCAGCAGCTCGCCGGGGCGGCCGGGGGGCGGTGCCCAGGGGTGCGCGCGGAACAGGTAGCGGGACCGGGACGAGGGGTTGGCGTCCCCTTCGAGGATGGCGTGCACGGGGACGCCGGCGCGGCCGAGGCTGCGGATCGCCGCGAGCGTCCCGTGGTGGAACGGGTTGCGGTCGGTGCGCAGCAGCAGCACGGGAAGGCCGGGATCGAGGCGCGTCATTTCGTTCGGTCTCGATTCCACATAGTGCGGTGCACGACGTCCCTTTCCCGGTGGTAAATTTTGCCATCGCCCGCTCCGGCGGATTTTTCACGGCGGACGTCCCAGGGCATACGATACGCATGAGCGGCGACATTATCCATCCAGCCGGGCGCCCCTCCGGGCGCCGCCGGAAAAGGGCATCGCTTTTTTGTCCGCTCCCTCCCATATTGGCCGCGTCCGTCATGCTGGCCGCTCTGATCGCACCGGTATTCGCATCCTTGCCGCACCTTCGCTCGACCCAGAAAGACGCGCCCTATGTGCCGCTGGGGGCCTTTCTGGGCTCGGGCGGGGAGGGCGTGGCCCGGCTGGGCCCGTTCGAGCGCTGGCTCGGCTCCACCGTCACCGTCGGCCGCACCTATCTGCCGGGCGACGACTGGGACGAGGTCGAGGGGCCGCCCGAGATGCTCGCGGGGTGGGCGCGCTGGAAGGAGGCCGACCCGCGCAGGATGCTGGTGGTCAACGTCCCGATGATGGCCCCGAACGAGACGTGGCTGCCGCGGCCGGTGCTCGCCTCGCTGCTGCGCGCGGGCGCGCGGGGCATGTTCGACGGGCACTACCGGACCCTCGCGCGGCGGCTGGTCTCGGTCGGGGCCGGCGATGCCGTGCTCGTCCCCGGCTGGGAGATGAACGGGGAGGCCTACGCCGGCCGGTGCGCGCCCGATCCGGACGCGTGGAAGGCCTATTGGCGGCGGATCGTCGCCGTGATGCGCGACGTCCCGGGCACGCGCCTGCGTTTCGACTTCGCGCCGTCGCGGGGAAGGGACGCGATTCCGTGGACGGAGTGCTATCCGGGCGACGACGTCGTCGACATCATCGGATCGGACAGTTACGACCAGCCGTCGGGGAAATCTTTCCAAAGTTTCGTGGACGAGCCGTACGGGCTGCGCGACCACGCCGATTTCGCCGCCGCGCACGGCAAGCCCATCTCGTTCCCCGAATGGGGGCTGTTTCGTAATTCCGACAACCCGGAATATGTTCGCGGAATGCATGACTGGATCATGTCGCACGACGTCGCCTACCAGTCGATCACGGACTACTGCCCGCACGGCGTCTGGTCGTGCGGCGGCAACCCGCGCTCGGCCGCCGCCTACCGGGAGCTGTTCGGCGGCGTGACGGCTCCGTCCACGTCCCCGGCCGGGCCGTTCGTCCCGGCGCCGTCCCCGGCCCGGCCGCCGGTACCGGCACCGACGCCGGCCAGGCCGGAGCCGCCGGCCACCGCACGCGTCCCGGCCGCGGGCTCGTCCGGGACGCCGCCGAGCCCGGCCACGTCGCGGGTGACGGCGGCGAGGAGCGCCACCGTCCCGGAGACGTCGTAGGCCTCGGCCGCGGAGGCCGCCGCCAGCCCCTCCCCCTCCGCGGTGCCGGGGGACAGCAGCCGCGCGGCGACCTCCTCGGCGAGCGCGGCGGGGTCCTCGGCGGGCACGAGCGCGCCGAGTCCCGGCCTGAGCAGCTCGGTGATGCCGGGGACGTCCGTCCCGACGAGGGGACGTCCGGTGGCGAGCGCCTCCAGCGCGGTGAGCGGCAGCCCTTCCCACCGCGACGGCAGCACGACGACGTTCGACGCCGCGAGCCAGTCGCGCGGGTCGTCGACGGCCGCGACGAACGACACCCCGGCGACCCGCTCGCCGCGCAGCGCGTCGAGGTCCTCGCCGTCCCCGACGAGGGCGAGCCGGGCGGACGGGCAGCGGGCGGTGACGCCCGGCCAGGCCGCGAGCAGGACGTCCTGCCCCTTCTGCCGGGTCAGGCGGCCGACGCAGACGGCGAGCGGGACGGACGCGGGCAGCCCGAGCCGGGCGCGGGCGGCGAGCCGGGCGGCGCCGTCGGCGGGCCGGAACCGGCCGCGGTCGACGCCGTTGCGGACGACCCGGTACTCCGCGCGCACGCCCGCGCGCATGCCCTGCTGGAGCTCGCCGATGCCGACGCAGACGAGGGCGTCGGTCCAGCGGGCCGCGAGCCGCTCCCACAGCCGGCTGAGGATCTCCTGCCGCCCGGTCGCGGCGAGCCAGGACCAGCCGTGCGGCTGAAAGATCACAGGCGTGCCGCGCGGGCGGCGCGGCAGCCGCCCGGCCAGGCCCGCCTTCGCGGAGTGCAGGTGCACGACGTCCGGGGCGAAGGTCGCCACCAGGCGGCGGAGGCTGCGCGCCTCCAGCAGGGTGCGGGGGCCGGGGGCGCGGCCGGCGTCCCACGGGAACCAGGGGACGCCGGCCGCCGCGCACCGTTCCGGCAGGTCGCCGCCGCGGGGGCAGGCGACCGCCACGTCCCAGCCGCGCCTGCGCTGGTCGCCGGCCGCCTGCCCGACGTAGACGGCGACCCCGCCGCCGTTCGGCTGGCTGACGTGCAGGACCCGCAGCGGGCCGCGCGCCTCCCCGTCAGCCATCGCCGACCGGCCGGCCGCCCCGCGCGCGCCGCCGCTCCGCCAGGTGCGCGCGGGCTCGGGCGAGCCCGGCGAACGCGGCGGCCGGCGCGGATCCGCCGAGGATGATCCGCTCGTTGCGGATGGGCACCGGCCGCCATTTCAGCTTGTAGGGCTCATCGCCGCGCAGGAGGCTGACGCCCTGCCGGTGGCGTTCGCGGGCGAGCGCGAGGTCCTGGCGCAGCATCATCAGCGTGACGTCCACGCACGACCGCAGGTCGGGGATCGCCCCGTACAAGTAGGCGCCGACGTACTGGTGGCCGATGAGGAGGAGGTCGCTGGCGACGAGCCGCCCGTCCCACCGGTACTGCAGGACGGCGGCGCGCCCGTCGCGGACCATCCCGTCCACCGCCTCGGCCAGGTGGCGGCGGAACCGGTCGCGCGTGTGCTCGGGGTTGACCGGGCGGCCCTCCCACTGCCACAGGTGCAGGTCCAGCAGCGCGTGGACGGCGTCCAACGCCCGCTCCGCGGGGACGCTCTCCACCGCGATGTCGCGCACGTCGATCTTGCGGAGCTTGGCGCGCATCTTGCCGGCGGTGCGGCGCGGCAGCCGTCCGAGCACGTCGTCGATGCCGGCCGCGGGCAGTTCGAGGCAGACCGACGACGGCGTCCGCCAGGTCCGCCGCGGCCACCGGTCGGCGACCAGATGGGCCGCCGAGCGGGGCCGCACCTCGCGGAGGTCGATCGCGCACCATCCGCGCTCGTCCAGGAGCGCGCGGGTGAGGTGCCGGACGGCGCCGTCCGCGTAGACCGGGTCGAGGAGGAAGTCGGTGAAGTCGCTCTGGTCCGCCGCGAGCGGGACGAGCACCGGGAAGCCGTGCCGGGCGGCCGCCATCAGCGGCGCCGCCGCGACGAGCCGGCCCCGGTGGCGGACGGTGACGAGGCGGAGCCGCCCGCTTGTTCCGTACCAGCCCCACCACGACCTGATCCACTCGTAGGTCTGGAAGGGCGTGGCGGCCGGGCTGCGGTCGTAGAGGTCGCGCAGCTCGCCGGCGAGGCCGACCAGGGACTGCTCGTCCCGGTGCACCTCGGCGGACCACTCCGCGGCCGGGGCGGCCGGCGGCGACGGAGGCGCGATCGTGGTCACGAGCCCACCTCCGCCCGCTCGGCCGCGTGCCCCGGCACGGCGGCGCCCGGCGCCTCCGCGCCCCGCGCCTCCGCCCGCACGCGCCCCCGCCCGCGGCGACCGCTGCCGAGGGCGGCGCCGAGACCGGCGAGCAGGACCCCGGACGCGGTGCCGACGGCGACGCCGAGCGGCAGGTTCGGCGACGAGGGCTCGGCGGGCCGCGTGGCGAGGTTCATCAGCGCGACGCGGACGCCGGTCTCGGAGTGGTGGGTCCTGCCGTAGCGGACGAGGGCGTCGGCGGCGGCGTTGGCGTACGCGGCGGCGTCGCGGGGCGTCCGGGCGCTGCCGGCCAGCTTGATCAGCGGCGTGTCCGGCGAGGTCGACGCCTGGATGTGCTCGCGGGTGGCGCCCGCCGCGCCCTTGGGCAGCGGGATCGAGGAGTACTGGAGCGTCTCCGGGAGCGGCGCGAGCCGCCCGAAGGCCTGCGCGAAGCTGACCGCCGCCGGGCCGGCGCCGCCCTCGCGCTCGTCCACGACCATGACGAACGACGTCGCGGTGTAGGTGCTGGGCGTGAACACGGCGTAGCCGAGGCCGCCGAGCCCTCCGGCGAGCACGAGCGCGGCGGGCGGGCCGGCGCGCCGGGCGAGCGCGGCGAGCCGCCCGCCCAGGCGCCGGGCGTTCCCGGCCCGCCTTCCGGTCTCAGGCTTCCTGTCGGCGTCACGTGGCGGCATCACGAACCCTCTCTCGTATCGGTGCGGCTCCGCGGACGGGCGGCTCGGGGCGGTAGAGCCGGGCGAGCTCGGCGGCCCGCTCGGCGACGGCGTACCGGGCGACGGCCGGCGGCACGCGGGTGCGGTCGCGGGGGCCGCGCAGGACGCGGCCGAGCTCGGCGCTCCAGATCCCGGCGTCGGTGGGGAGCCGGCGGGCCTGCGGGGCGGCGCCGGGCGGGAGGCCGTCGAGGGCGGGGCAGACGGTGTAGCGGACGGGGAGCCCGGCGGCGAGCGCCTCCAGCACGCCGAGGCCGAACGTCTCCTGGACGGACGGCGCGGCGAGGACGTCCATCGCGGCGAGGGCGCCCGCGACGTCCGACGTCCCCCCGGCGAAGATCACGCGGCCGGCGACGCGCGGGTCGCGGGCCAGCCGTTCCAGCGCCGCCCGCTCCGGGCCCGCGCCGACCAGCAGCAGCCGGACGCCGCCGAGCCGCGCGACCGCCTCGATCACCAGGTCGAACCGCTTGGTCGGGACGAGCCGGCCGACCGCGCCGACGACGGGCTCGTCCGGGCCGATCCCGAGGCGGCGGCGGGTCGCGGCGCGGCGGGCGGCGTCGAACGCGAACGCGGCCGCGTCGATGCCGTTCGGGACGACGACGATCCGGCCGGGCGGCACGCCCCAGCCGCGCAGCCGGGCCGCGACGGCGGGCGACACCGCGACCGTCGCAGACCCGAGCCGTTCGGTCGCCCGGTAGAGCGCCCGGACGCCGCGGGTCGTGGGCCGCCCCTCGATGTGGCCGTCGCCGAGGGAGTGCTCGGTGGCGATGACGCGGGGCACGCCGGCCATGCGGGCGGCGATCCGGCCGTACACGCACGCCCGGTACAGGTGCGTGTGGACGACGTCGTACCGTCCGCGCCGGATCAGCCGGACGAGCCGGGGCAGCGCGGCGAGGTCCCGGTTGCCGCGCATCCCGATCTCGTGCACGGGGACGCCCGACCGGCGGATCTCCGCGCCGAGCGTGCCGGTCCGGGTCATGGTGGCGACCTCGCAGGCCACCGGCAGGTGGCGCAGCAGCAGCGCGAGCTGGCGTTCGGCGCCGCCGTGCTCCAGCCCGGTGATGACGTGCAGGACCCGGGTCACCCGCGCCCCCGCCGGCGCAGTTCGTGGCGGACGAGCTTGGCGCGCAGCCGCAGCGGGCCGTCCCGGTCGCCGACGTAGGTGCGGGCGAGCGCGTGCCGTCCCGGCCGGTCGGGGCGGATGTGGCAGGCGTAGTCGTATCCGGCGGCGCGCGCGGCCTCGGCCTCGCGGGCGCCGGCGTGCCCGTAGGGGTAGGCGAAGCCGGTCACCGGGCCGTCGATGAGGTCCTCCAGGACGGCGCGGCTCTCCTCCAGCTCCTCGCGCAGCTCGGTCTCGTCGGTGGCGGGGAGGGAGACGTGGTGGCGGCCGTGCGAGGCGATCTCCATGCCGGCGTCGGCGACCATCCGGATCTGGTCGGCGGTCATCAGCGGCTTGCGCGGGCCGTCGTCCCACGCGTTGAAGGAGCCGATCCGCCCGGACACGATGAACGCCGTCGCGCCGAACCCGTACCGCACGAGGACCGGGAGGGCCCGCGTCGCGAAGTCGGCGTACCCGTCGTCGAAGGTGAGCCCGACGAGGCCGCGCGCCCGGCCGGCGGCGTGCGCGGCCAGCAGCTCGCCCATGCCGGCGCCGCGCAGGCCCCGCGCCCGCAGCCACGCCATCTGCCGCTCGAACCGGGCGGGCGACACCGTGACCAGGTGCGGGTCCTCATCGAAGTGGTCGACCGAGTGGTACATCAGCACCAGCGGGGCCGGCCGGATCTCCCCGGCCGGGGGCGCCGGCTCGGTCGTCCGTGCCGTCTCCGTCAGGTGCGCTGGTTCTGTCGGCTGGCTCACTGGTATCCCCCGATTCGGTGCGGCCGCGCCGGGCACGCGCGCGCAGCGGCCCGGACGCGGTCCATGGAGCGGCGAGGCCGGGTCTCGCCAGGACGGCGAGGACGGCGAAGGCCGAGGTGGTCACGGCTCCGCCCGCGGCGATCTGGACGAGGTCGGAGCCGTCCAGCGCCCCGGCGGCGAGGCGGCCCGCCGCGCAGGCGCCGGCGGCGGCGAGCGCGAGCCGGGACACGTCGGCGGCGACGCCGCGCAACGGGACCGGCGCGACGCCGCGCCGCAGCCCGGCCAGCAGGAGGACGGCGGCGAGCGTGATCCCGGCGGCGTTCGCGGCGGCCAGCGCGATCGTCCCGGCGGACGCGGCGAACGCCCCGCCGACGGCCGCGGTGACCGCCAGGCCGGCGGCGAGCACGGCCGCCGGGCGCCAGGTCGGGCGCCGCTGCGCGAAGAACGCGCGGGCGGCGAGGCCGACGGCGGTCTGCCCCCACAGGCCGAGGGCGTAGACGCGCATGATGGACGCGGTGCCCGCCGTGTCCGCGGGCCCGAACGCGCCGTGCTCGAACAGGACCCGGACGATCGCGGGCGCGAACGCGATCAGGAACGCGGCGGCGGCCAGCACCATCGCGCTCGCGATGACGAGGTCCTGCCGGATGCGTCGGGCGACCTGCGCGGTGTCCCCGTCCGCCGAGGCGCGGGCGAGCCTCGGGAACGTGACCGTCACGATCAGCAGCGACAGCACCATCGGCACCTGCGCGACCTTCTGCGCGTAGTTCAGGTGCGAGATGGACCCGGCGGGCAGCTCCGACCCGAGGAACCTCTCCACGAAGACCTGCGCCTGCCGCGTCACCGTGTACACGACGACGGGCGCGACGGCCGCGAGCCCGAGGCGGATGTCCGCGCCGGCGTCCGGGGAGGGGGACGGGGCCGGGACGGCGTCCGGGGCCGGGGTGGCCCGGAGGCAGCGGGCGAAGGCGGGCGCCTGGACCGCGACCATCAGCACGCTGCCGCAGGCCACGCCGATCGCCGCGCTGGTGACGCCGATCAGGCCGGAGAAACCCCCGATCAGCGCGAGGATGCCGAAGTTGTAGGCGAGGTAGATCGCGGCGGGCGGGCCGAACGTGTGGTGGGCGCGCAGCACCGCGCTCATGAAGCCCGCGACGCCGAACGTCACGACGGTGACGGCGGTGAGCCGGACGCACAGCACGGCCGGGCCCCGCTCGGGGAGCCCCGGCGCGAGGACGTCCACGACGAGGGGCGCGAAGACGGCGAGGGCGGCGGTGACCAGCGACAGGCCGAGCACCATGCGCGGCAGCGTCGTGGCGGCGAGCGGGCGCAGGCCGTCGCCGCGGGCGAGCAGCCGCGTGACGGCGGGCACCATGAGCAGCGCCATGGCGTCCTCGATCAGCAGCGGCGAGACGGTCTCGGGGATCGTCCAGGCGACCAGGAAGGCGTCCGTGCTGCCGCTGGCGCCGAACAGGTGCGCCATCGCGAGGTCGCGCAGGAACCCGAGCCCGGTGCCGGCGGCGATGAGCACGCCCGACAGCGCGGCGGCGCGGCCGACGGAGCCCGTCCCGGCCCGGGTCATTCGCGGACCGCCCCGAAGGCGCGGGCGGCGGCGATCCCGAGGACGACTGCGGTGAGCGCGCAGGTCGGGCCGCCGAGATCCGCGTACAGGAAGTTGACCAGCAGGAACGCCATCAGCCCGACGCTCGCGAGCCAGAACGGGTCGCGGACGCGGCGGCGCCGCCACAGCCCGGCGACGATCGCGCCGAGCAGCGTGAGGAGCCCGGCGAGGCCCACCACTCCCTGCTCGGACAGGAACAGCAGGTACTCGTTGTGCGGCGACAGGAGCGGCTGCCGGACGTACCCGTTCACCCGGTCGGCGGTCTCGCTGCCGGACGACAGCTCGATCGAGGCGTAGGTGTCGCGGTAGGCCGGGAAGTTCTTCACGCCGACGCCAGCGACCGGATGGTCCTCCCAGATGCGGACCGCGGCGGCCCACAGCTCGTACCGGTCGTCCACGGACCGGTCGGGATGGACGATCGAGCCCACCATCGACCGCGACCGCTCGACGACGGCCTGCGACCCGCCGCCCGCCACGCCCGCCAGCACGACCACCAGCGCGCCGCAGCAGGCCAGCACCTTCACCGCCGTCCACCGGTCGAAGAGCACCAGCATGAGGACGGCGGCGGCGCCGAGCGCGATCCACGTCCCGCGGCTGAGCGCCAGCGCCAGTGCGGTGGCCAGCACGCCGAGCCCCGCCAGCGCGGCCGGGACGGCGGCGGCGCCGCGCCCGGGGGCCGACAGCGCGAGGGCGGCCAGGACGAGGAACGCGAACCCGGCGACGATCGACATGGCCATGACGTCGAGGGCGCCGAACGTCCCGACGGCCCGGATGTTCTGGCCGTCCATCGAGGCGCCGTTGCCGGTGCCCGCCTGCCAGATCCCGTAGACCGCCTCCACGAGCCCGAGGCCGAGCACCGCCGAGCAGACGATCGCGAGGTCGCGCCGGTCCCGCAGCAGCAGCACGACCGCCAGCGGCACCAGCACGAAGATCTGCAGGTCGCGGACGAACCCGGCCAGGCTGGCGCCGATGTCGGCCGAGTGCACGGTGCTCGCGCCGAGCGCGGCGATCAGCGGCCCGAACGCCAGCGGGGCCCGGCGCGGCATCGCGACCCGCCCGGTGGCCAGCAGGAACGCGGCGGCCAGGACGAGCCCGCCGCCGGCCACGTCCCCGGCCGTGACCTGCACGCCCGGTCCGAACGCCGCGTCGCCGGGCGGGATCCCGACGCAGGCGACGGCCGCCGCGACCAGCCAGCTCGGGCGCCGCGGGACCGCCCTCGCGACGAGCGGCGCCGCCGGTGCGCAGACCGTCATCCGGAGTCCCGGCAGAGCATCGCCCGCGCCGTCAGCAGCAGGATCCGGAGGTCGGCGGTCAGCGACCAGTGGTCGATGTAGTGGTTGTCGAGCCGCGCCCGCAGCTCGATGGAGGTGTCGCCGCGGAACCCGTGCACCTGCGCCCAGCCGGTCATCCCGGCCGGGGCGCGGTGCCGCAGCATGTAGCCGGGGCAACTGCGGGAGAACTGCTCGACGAAGTGCGGTCGCTCCGGGCGCGGGCCGACGAGGCTCATGTCACCGCGGATGACGTTCCACAACTGCGGGAGCTCGTCCAGCGACGTGTTCCGCAGGAAGCGGCCGACCCGTCCCATCCGCCCGTCGTTCTTGACCGTCCAGCGGGTGTCGGACTCGTGCTCGTCCGCCGGTTTCAGCGTGCGGAACTTCAGCAGGACGAACTCCTCGCCGCCGAGGCCGATCCGTCGCTGCCGGAACAGCACGCCGGAGCCGCCCTCGATCCGGACCGCCGCCGCGCACACCGCGAGCAGCGGCAGCACCGGCACCAGGACCAGGACCGCGATGACGACGTCGAGGGCGCGCTTGGCGCGCCGGGCCACCGGGTCGTGCAGCGGCCCGCCGACCCGCGCGCACGGCAGCCCGGCGAGGTACTCGCGCCGCGCCGGCACCACCGGGACGACGTCCGACGGCGGCTGGACGAGCAGCGTCTCGCAGGGCAGCCCGAACGAGACGCGCAGCACGGCGTCCAGCCGGTGGGGGTGGACGTCCTCGGCGACGACGACCAGCGTGCCGATCCGGTGCTCGGTGACGATCGCGGGCAGGTCGGAGGTGTCGCCGAGCAGGGGCGCGGCGCCGGGGTGCCCGGGCGGGCGCCCGGCGGTCACCTGCCCGACCGCCGCGAGCCCGTACTCGCCGCGTTCCCGCAGGACGTCCAGGACGTGCTCGGCCATGGCGCCCGTGCCGACGACCAGGGCGGGCCGGGCCTTGGAGCGCCGGCACCGGTAGGTCCTGACCGCCGCGTTCACGCAGGCGCGCCCGCCCGCCTGGACCGTGAGGGCGACGGCCGTGATCCACGGCCAGGCCGCCGGGTCCGCGAGCAGCGCCGCCGCGCCGGCGCCGACGAGCGCCGCCCGGGCGAGCAGCGGCGGCAGGTCGGCCAGCAGGGAGGGGCTGCGGCGCATCCGGTACAGCCCGCCGGACGCGTTCAGGAGCGTGATCGCCAATGCGGCCGGCCCGGCGAGGACCCCGCCCCGGGCGAGCACCACGGCGGCGGCCATCGCCCAGCCGTCCAGCAGGGCGAGGCAGACCGGGCACAGCCCGGCCAGTAACCGCGGGCCGGCGCCCCCGGACGGGACGGCCGCCCCGTCCGCCGTCGCGGCGAGCTCTGGAGGAGCCGCACCCGGTTCGATGGCGGAGGTCAGCCCCTGGGCTCTCATCGCGCGTCCCTTTCACAGGCAAGAACTCACGTCGCGGGGGCCGTCACCTGCGGCCACGGAACAGAATCGCAGCAGGTCACGGCGCAAATCGCCGCCTTTAACAGGTGCCGCCACAGACTTGAGGAGAAGATCGACAGGCCGGTTCGGGAGCGCGAAAGGGACCGAGAAAGATCCTGCGAATCGGCCCCGGGAGGCGCACCTTCGCGGGACCATGGACGTCTAGAGAGTGCGTCGGTCCCGGAGAGCCGGCCGTCACGCCTTCCGGGCCGGACGGGAACACGGGCCGTTCCGCAAGCGATCTTGATGCCGTCCCGCGTCACGCGGGCCAGGCGGGCTGTTAAGGGAGAACGGTGCGAGGTAAGGCGTTGGCGATGGCGCTGGTCCTGGGACTGGCGGCCGCGTGCGGTGGCGGCGACGGCGGCGAGGGCGCCGCCGGGACCACCGCGAAGAACGGGGACGGCGCTCCCCAGGTGACGATCACCCCGGCGAACGGCAGCGGCCGGGCCCGCCCCGACCAGGGCGTGACGGTCACCGCGGCCGGCGGCACGCTCGGCGCCGTGTCGGTGAAGCTGCGCGGCGCGGCCGTCCCCGGCACCCTGTCCGCCGACAAGACCATGTGGCGCTCGAAGTGGACGCTGCGGCCCGGCGGCGCCTACCAGGTGTCGGCGACGGCGACGTCCTCCGGCGGCAAGTCCACCACCGCGAGCAGCGCCTTCCGCGCGAGCCGCGCGACGGCCGCCACCCGCGTCAACAACGTGGTGCCGAGCCAGAACGAGACGGTCGGCACCGGGATGCCGGTGTTCGTCCAGTTCAACAAGGCCGTGCCGGAGAAGGCCAGGCCCGCCGTCGAGCGCGCCATCGAGATCTCCTCGACCACCCCGACGGAGGGCGCCTGGCGCTGGCTGAGCGCCGGCGAGTCGTTCAACGGCCTCCCCTCGGTCGTGTTCCGCCCCAAGCAGCCGTGGAAGCCGCGCCAGAAGGTGACCGTCACGGTCCACTACGCGGGCCTGAAGATCGGCGACAACGTGTTCGGCGACCGGGACGTCGTCCGCACCTTCAAGATCGGCGACTCGCACACCGTCAACATCAACGCCAGGACCCACCGGGCCGTGGTGAAGAAGAACGGCCGCACGGTCCGCACCTGGGGCGTGAGCCTCGGCTCGGGCGGCGACGTGCAGGCCGACGGCGTCGACCACCTGCTCACCACCAGCGGCGTCCACCTGACCATGGACCACGTCCGGCTGGAGCGGATGCGCCCGCCCGGCAAGAAGAAGGGCGACCCGGGCTGGTACGACGAGAAGGTCCCGTGGGCGACCCGCATCTCGAACAGCGGCGAGTACATCCACCAGAACATGGACGACCCGTCCTGCCTCGGACGGCGCAACTGCAGCCACGGCTGCGTCCGCTCCCCCGCGAGCGACGCGCAGTGGTTCTTCCACTGGTCCTACCGCGGCGACCTGGTCACCATCAGCGGCACCAAGCGCAGCCTCCAGTGGACGAACGGCTGGGGCTACTGGCAGATGCCCTTCGCCAACTGGGCCAAGGGCAGCGCCCTCAGCACCTCGGTGACCACCACGCCGCTCGCCTGACAGGTTCCGCGAACCCGTGCTGAGCAGCGGTTAGTCTGCTGGTTCCAGCGGCCTTGCGAGCACGGGGTGGGCGGTGGCCTCGAAGATCGTCCTGCACATCGGTCTCCAGAAGTCGGGGACGACCTTCCTGCAGCGCGTGCTGCAGGCGGGCGGCGAGGCGCTCGCCGAGGCGGGGGTTCTCTACCCCGTCCCGCCGGACTGGGAGCGCGGGAAGCGGACCGTGGCCAACCACGAGTGGCCGAGCTACGGGCTGCTCGGAACCGAGTTCCCCTGGGTGTCGCGGGAGCGGGCGGCCGAGGAGGCCGGTTCCTGGAAGGCGCTGCTGGACGAGGTGGACGCCTGGCCGGGCACGGTGCTGCTGTCGGCCGAGGCCCTGTCGGTCGTCCGCAGGCCCGCCGTCGACCGGCTGATGGACGCGCTCGGGACCGGCGACGTCGAGGTGGTCGTCACGGCGCGGAGCCTGGGGCGGTCGCTGCCCTCCCTGTGGCAGCAGCACGTCCGCAACGGGCGGAGTGTGAGCCTCGCGGGCTATCTCCGGACGCTGGCCGAGCAGCGGAGGGCGGGCTGGGAGCGCATCGAGGAGGACCCCGCGCTGCACCTCTGGCGGGCGTTCTCGCTGAGCCGGCTGGTCCGCCGCTGGTCGGAGGCGGGCGCCGCGCGTGTGTCGGTGGTGACCACGCCCGGCAAGCCCCCCGGGCTGCTGTGGCGGCGGTTCGCGGAGGCGGCCGGCCTGCCCGAGCTGGACGGGCTCCCCGCGCTGACGGGCCGGCAGGCGCACACCGGTCTCACGGCGCCGGAGACGGTGGTGCTCTCGTCCATGAACGCGGCCATCCGGGAGAGGTCGTGGAGCGGGCAGAACGCCGACTGGGTGCGGCAGGTCGTCACGGAGCGGTTCCAGGCGCGCGGAGACCGCGGCGGCAGGGCCGTCATCCCGCCCGAGTGGCGGCCCCGCGTCGCCGGGTGGAGCGACGAGGACCTCCGGGGGCTGCCCGGAACGTCCGCGCGGATCGTCGGGGACGCCGGCGACCTGCGGTACGACCCCGGCTTGGAGGCGGGGTCCGCGCCGACCGCCGAGGAGGTCGGGGCGGCCGGCGCTGACGCGGCGGTCGCGCTCGCGGAGGCCGCCCTCGACGAGTCGTTCGTGCGGCGCAACGTCCGGCGCGTCCGGCGCAGGCTGCGCTGAGCCCTTCCAGTCGGGCCCGGCCGGTCGGGCCCGGTCAGTCGAGGCAGAACTCGTTGCCCTCGGGGTCGGCCATCACGATGTGGCCGAAGGCGAGCGGCGGCGCGGGCTCGTGGCGGTTCAGGCGGGTGGCGCCGAGGGCGACGAGCCGCGCGGCCTCGGCCTCCAGGGCCTCCATCCGGGCGTCGCCCTCGAGACCGGGCGCGGCGCGCACGTCGAGGTGGACGCGGTTCTTGGCCTGCTTGCCCTCCGGCACGCGCTGGAAGAACAGCCGCGGCCCCGAGCCCTCGGGGTCGACCACCGCCGAGGCGTCGTTGCGGCGCTCGGGCGGCACGCCCATCGCCTCCAGGGCCTCGTCCCACGACGCGAAGTCCCCGGGTGGATCCTGCAGCCGGTAGCCGAGGACCTCGGCCCAGAACGCGGAGAGCGCGGCCGGGTCGTTGCTGTCGAAGGTGATCTGGACGTCGCGGGCCATGTCAGCTCGCCTCCCGGTGCGTGTGCAGGTAGAGGTCCCGCAGCAGGCAGACCTCCGACAGATGATGGATCAGCTCGCGGTTGATGTGCAGGACCAGCGCCGACATCGGGTACTCCGCGTACGCCCCCTCCGCCTCGCCGCACGGCTTGGCGAGACCCGCCTCGCCGAGTGACTCGACGCCGGCCAGCCACGTGGCGTACTCCGCGGCGAGCTGGTCCAGCGCCTCGGCGGCGGTCGCGGCGAACTCGAACGCCCCGTAGTCCGCGGGCGCGCGGCCGAAGTGCGCGGCGCTGCGCATCGCGAGCACGCCGACGATCACGTGCCCGAGCCGCCAGGCGATCGTGGTGAACGGGGCCGGGTCGGGCGGGGGGAACGCGAAGTCGATGGTCATCGCGCCCGCCCCGGCCTGGATCGGCGCGGTACCGGTGCCGCGCGGGCGGACGCTCCAGCAGTCCGGCACCGGCTCCCAGAAGTACTCGTCGTCGGTCAGCCCGTCGAGACGGTCGCGCAGCTGGGTCGTCCAGTGCCGGTCGATCTGGTCTCTGAGCTGCTCGTTCCAGTTCTGATCGCTCATGGGACCAGCGTTCCCCATATCGCGGACAGGATCCTTCCGCGATCCGTGGGACGATGACCGCGTGACCGTCGAGGCGACGACCGAGCGGGTGCTGCGGCTGCTGGCGCTGCTCCAGCGCAGGGCGTCCTGGACGGCCGCTGAACTGGCCGCCGAGCTGGGCGTGACGGACCGCTCGGTGCGCCGCGACGTGGAGCGGCTGCGCGCGCTCGGCTACCCCGTCCAGGCGGCGTCGGGCGTCGGCGGCGGCTACCGGCTCGGCGCGGGCACCCGGCTGCCGCCGCTGCTCCTGGACGACGCGGAGGCGATCGCGACCGCGGTCTCGCTGCGGATGGCGTCCGGGGGCACGGTCGCGGGCGCGGGCGAGGCGGCGCTCCGGGCGCTCGCGAAGCTCGACCAGGTGATGCCGCCCCGGCTGCGCGCCGAGGTGCGGGCGGTGCACGGCGCCACCGAGACCCTCGTCGGCCCGGGGGTCCAGATCGACGCGGAGCTGCTGGTGACGCTCGCGCGGGCCTGCCGCGACGCCGTCCGGGTGCGGTTCCGGTACGCGGGCCGGGACGGCGGGGAGCGCGAGCGGTCGGTCGAGCCGGTGCGGATGGTCGCGACCGGCCGCCGCTGGTACCTGATGGCCCGGGACGTCGACCGCGACGGCTGGCGCACCTTCCGGCTGGACCGGATGCGCGAGGTGGCGGAGACGACCTGGCGCTTCCGGCCGCGGGAGCATCCGGACCCGGTCGCCTACGTGCAGCGGTCCGTGACCGCGGCGCCGTACCGCCATGTCGCCCGGGTGCGGCTGCACGCCCCGCCCGACCGGGTGCGGGAGCTGGTGCCGCCGCAGGTGGGGCGGGTCGAGGACGAGGGCGGCGGGCGGTGCGTGCTCGTCGCCGGCGGCGACGACCTCGACTGGCTCGCCGTGCACGTGGCCCGGCTGGGCTTCGACGCGGAGGTGCTGGAGCCTCCGGAGCTGCGGGAGGCCGCCGCCCGGCTCGCCCGCCGCCTCGCGGCGATGGCCGCCGGCACCGGCTGACCGCCCGGTGGGACGGGCCAGGCGGGATCGCGGGCCGAGCACATACACTTGCGGTATTCGCTGACTTCACCTGTTCGCGTTTGTGAGGAAAGGTTCGACGCCATGACGGCAGCCGTGGGGCCGACGCCCGCCGAGGAGCTGCGCGGTGCCGGGCTGCGCGTGACGGCCGCCCGCGTCGCGCTGCTGGAGACCGTCCGGGTCGGTGACCATCTCGGCGTCGAGGCGATCGCGAACGGCGTGCGCGACCGGGTGGGGCACATCTCGCTGCAGGCCGTCTACGAGGCGCTGCACGCGCTGACGGCGGCCGGGCTCGTGCGGCGGATCCAGCCGGGCGACAGCCCGGCCCGGTTCGAGGGGCGCGTCGGCGACAACCACCACCACCTGGTGTGCCGCGACTGCGGCGCGCTCAAGGACGTCGACTGCGCCAAGGGCGAGCCGCCCTGCATGCATCCGGTGGACGACGGCGGCTATCTGGTCGACGAGGCCGACGTGACGTTCTGGGGGCTGTGCCCCCGCTGCCGCCCGGAGGCCTGAGACGCGGGCGGCCCGGCCGTCCGGGTGTCCGGACGGCCGGGCCGCGGAGTCCCTCCGGGCCGGCCCCCGCGAGAGCCGGCCCGGACGAGAGGATCAGATCAGGTCGTACCGGTCGAGGTTCATGACCTTGTCCCACGCCGCGACGAAGTCCTTGACGAACTTCTCGCGGGCGTCGTCGCTCGCGTAGACCTCGGCGAGCGCGCGCAGCTCGGAGTGCGAGCCGAAGACGAGGTCGGCGCGGCTGCCGGTCCACTTGACCTGGCCGGAGGCGTCCCGCCCCTCGAAGGTCTCCTCGTCGGAGGACGTCGACTTCCACGTGGTGCCGAGGTCGAGCAGGTTCACGAAGAAGTCGTTGGTCAGGACCCCGGGGGTCTCGGTGAGGACGCCGAGCTGCGAGCCCTTGTAGGTGGCGCCGAGGACCCGGAGGCCGCCGACGAGGACGGTCATCTCGGGGGCGGTGAGGGTGAGCAGGTTCGCCTTGTCGAGCAGCAGGTACTCGGCCCGGAGGCGCAGGCCCTTGCCGAGGTAGTTGCGGAAGCCGTCCGAGGTCGGCTCCATCTCGGCGAACGACTCCTCGTCGGTCTGCTCCTGGGAGGCGTCGGTGCGCCCGGGGGTGAAGGGCACCTCGACGGTGTAGCCCGCGTCCTTGGCGGCCTTCTCGACGGCGGCGCAGCCGCCGAGCACGATCAGGTCGGCCAGGGAGACCTTCTTGCCGCCGGTCTGGGCGCCGTTGAAGCTCTCCTGGACGCCCTCCAGGGCGCGCAGCACCACCGCCAGCTGGTCGGGCTCGTTGACCTCCCAGCCGTTCTGCGGGGCGAGCCGGATGCGGGCGCCGTTGGCGCCGCCGCGCTTGTCGGTGCCGCGGAACGACGAGGCCGCCGCCCACGCGGTGGCGACCAGCTGCGACACCGACAGGCCGGTGCCGAGGATCTGCTGCTTGAGGGCGGCGATGTCGGCGGCGTCGACGAGCTCGTGGTCGACGGCCGGCACCGGGTCCTGCCACACCAGCACCTCGGACGGGACCTCCGGGCCGAGGTAGCGCTGGATCGGGCCCATGTCGCGGTGGGTCAGCTTGAACCACGCGCGCGCGAAGGCGTCCGCGAACTCCTCGGGGTTTTCCTTGAAGCGGCGCGAGATCGGCTCGTAGATCGGGTCGAAGCGCAGCGACAGGTCCGTCGTGAGCATGGTCGGGTGGGTCCGCTTGGACGGGTCGTGCGCGTCCGGGACGGTGTCGGCGCCCGCGCCGTCCTTCGGCCGCCACTGGTGCGCGCCGGCCGGGCTCTTGAACAGCTCCCACTCGTACCCGAAGAGGATCTCGAAGAAGCTGTTGTCCCACTGGGTGGGCGTGTTCGTCCAGATGCCTTCGAGGCCGCTGGTGATGGTGTCCCCGCCCTTGCCGGTGCCGTAGGCGTTCTTCCAGCCGAGGCCCTGCTGCTCCATCGGGGCGCCCTCGGGCTCGGGGCCGACGCTCTCCGCCGGGCCGGCGCCGTGGGTCTTGCCGAAGGTGTGGCCGCCGGCGATCAGGGCGACGGTCTCCTCGTCGTTCATCGCCATCCGGCGGAACGTCTCGCGGATGTCGCGGGCCGCCGCGATCGGGTCGGGGTTGCCGTTCGGGCCCTCCGGGTTGACGTAGATCAGGCCCATCTGGACGGCGCCGAGCGGATTCTCCAGCTCACGGTCGCCGGAGTAGCGCTCGTCGGCGAGCCAGGTGGTCTCCGGGCCCCAGTAGACGTCCTCGTCGGCCTCCCAGACGTCCGCGCGGCCGCCGGCGAAGCCGAACGTCCTGAAGCCCATGGACTCCAGCGCGACGTTGCCGGTGAGGATCAACAGGTCGGCCCAGGAGAGCGCCTGGCCGTACTTCTTCTTGACCGGCCAGAGCAGCCGGCGGGCCTTGTCGAGGTTGCCGTTGTCGGGCCAGCTGTTGAGCGGCGCGAAGCGCTGCTGGCCGGACCCGGCGCCGCCGCGGCCGTCGTGGACGCGGTAGGTGCCCGCGCTGTGCCACGCCATCCGGATCATGAACGGGCCGTAGTGGCCGAAATCGGCCGGCCACCAGTCCTGCGAGGTGGTCAGCACCTCGGCGACGTCCCGCTTCACGGCGGCCAGGTCGAGGCTCTGGAACGCCTTGCGGTAGTCGAAGTCCTCGTCGAGGGGGTTGCGCTCGGCGCTGTTCTTCGCGAGGAGCTTCAGGTTGAGCTGGTCGGGCCACCAGCCGCGGTTGCCGCCGCCCTGCGTCGGGTGCGGGGCGCGCTCGTGCGCGACCGGACACTCACCCGCGCTCGCGGTGTTGGTGTCGTAGACGTCGGCCTGGCCGTTGTCAGCCATGTCGATTCCTTTCCGGGCCGTCTGTGGGTGAGCCTGTATCTGTGGCGGTGGAGCAGTCGGGGCACAGGCCCCAGTAGACGACCTCGGCCTCGTCGATCGTGAAGCCTCGGTCGTCGGAGGCGGTCAGGCACGGCACATCGCCGACGGCGCAGTCGACGTCGGCGATGGTGCCGCAGGACCGGCACACAACATGGTGGTGGTTGTCTCCGGTCCGTGACTCGTAGCGCGCCACGGAACCGGAGGGCTGGATGCGCCGCAGCAGTCCCGCCGCCGTCAGCGTGTGCAGCGAGTCGTACACGGCCTGGTGCGACACCGTCGGGAGCTCCGTGCGGACGGCTCGGATGATCGAGTCCGTGTCCGCGTGCGGCCGCGCGTGCACCGCACCGAGCACGGCCACCCGCGGGCGGGTGACGCGGAGGGCGGCGCCGCGCAGCATCTCTGGGAGGTCCGGGGGCGTCGACACGGAGGACAGCTTGGCCCACTTTCTGGAATGAGTCAAGAATACGGGCGAATCCAGTGAAGCCGGGCGGGCGACCGGTCGCCGCGGGGGCCCGGTGGTCCGGAGAAGGAGGTGCGAATCAGGACGTTTCACTAGGATGCTCGCGTGCGCGAAGATCAAGGGGTCTGGCCGGACGCGGCCGGTGACGACGTCATGACCGCGCCGCTCCGGCTCCCGGCGGGCGGGCCTGGGGACCAGCAACCGGCGGAGGCGGTCGTGGAGCGCAGCAGCGAAGTCGATTCCGTGCCGGTGCACGCGTTCGGCCGGGACGTCGAACTGCTCGGCGAGCTGGTGGCCCAGCTCGCAGCGACGGCCGGCACGCTCGGCGAGCGGCTGGACGGCGAGGTCAGCGAGGTGCTCGGCAGCGCCGAGAAGGCCCTGGCCGAGGCGCGCGGCGCGCGGCAGGAGGCCGCCGAGGCCGACGCCCGCGCGGCGCAGGCCGAGGCCCGCGCGGAGGCGGCCCGCAAGGAGGTCGCCGAGGCGCAGGAGGAGCTGCGCAAGGGCCTCGCCACCGCCAAGGCGAGCGTCGCGGCGGCGCAGGAGAGCGAGGCCAACGCGTGGAAGGAGGCCGGCGCCCACCAGCAGGCGCGGGCCACGTCCGCCAACGAGGCCGCCAACGCCGAGGGGCTCCGCAAGCGCGCGGAGGCGGCGTGGAGCACCGAGCACCAGGCCCGCATCGACGCCGAGCGCGAGCGCGACGACCTGGCCACGCGGCTGTCCGCCGAGCAGGCCGCGCTGGCCACCGCGCGCACGGACCTCGCGGACGCCCGCGGTGAGCTGGAAGGCCTGCGCGCCAGGCTGGAGGAGGCCGCCGAGGCCGAGCGGCGGCTGCGGGCCGAGCTCAGCGTCGTGCAGGGCGAGGTCGCCGGGCTGACCGTGGAGCGCGACGCCGCCGCGGCCCGGGCCGTGGAGCTGGCCTCGCGCGCCGACCGGGCCGAGCAGCTCGCCGACACCGCGGACGCGCGCATCGACGCCGAGCGGAAGCGCGCCGACCGGGCCGAGCAGCGCGCGGACGCGGCCGAGGCGCGCGCCGACGCCGCCGAGATCCGCATCGACCGCGACGCCGCGACGGTCCGCGCCCTGCAGGACACGCTGCGGGCGGCGCTGGACCTCCCGTCCATGGAGGACGTCACCGGCGGCCGGCGCGGGGTGCAGGTGGGCGGCACGGGCGCGGTCACCGTCCAGCCCGGCGGGCTCATCGGCGTCGACGAGGTCCCCGAGCTGATGGACGGCGAGCTGGCCGGCCGGTTCGCCCGCGCGATCCTCGCCGTCCGCGTCCACCAGGCGACCCGCCGGAGCGCCCACGAGCCGCCCGCCGAACCGGCCGCGGAACCGCCCGCGGAACCGGAGGCCGAGGCCGAGGAGACGGCCTCGGACGACGCGTAGCGCCGCCCGCCCGCGTCACCTGAGCGCGGCGGGGGCGCCCTCCGGGACGACCGGCCTGCCGGGCATGACCCGCTCGACGCGCTCGTAGGTGGCGCCGGGCTCGGGCCGCGGGTCCTTCTGCCCCCGGTTCGGCCAGAACGCCATCGCGCGCTCGGCCAGGGCCGTGATGGTGAGGGACGGGTTGACCCCGAGGTTCGCGGTGACCGCCGAGCCGTCCACGATGTGCAGGCCGGGATGGCCGTGGACACGGTGGTAGGGGTCGATGACTCCGGCCTCCGGGGTCTCCCCGATGACGCAGCCGCCGATGAAGTGCGCGGTCGTCGGGATGTTGAACAGGTCGAACCACGTCCCGCCCGGGGTGGCGTCCAGTTCCTCGGCGAGCATCCGGACCGCGTCGTGCGCGACGGGGATCCAGGTGGGGTTGGGCTCCCCGTCGCCCTGGCGCGCGACGAGCCTGCGGCGGCCGAGGCGCCCCCGCTTCTCGCCGAGGGTGATGGAGTTGTCGGCGGTCTGCATGACGAGGGCGATGACGGTCCGCTTGGCCCAGTCCCGCAGGGACAGGCCGCGCAGGATGACCGTCGGGTGCCGGGCGGCCAGGCCGAGGAACTTCAGCCAGCGGGGCGGGCCGCCGCCGTCCACCAGCAGCGTCCGGATGGCGCCCATGGCGTTGTTGCCCGCGCCGTAGCGGGTCGGCTCGATGTGGGTCCTGTCGTCCGGGTGGAAGGACGAGGTGATGGCGAGCCCGGTGCTGTGGTCGACGTCCTTCTTGCGGTGCCACACGGTCATGCGCTCGACGCCGAGGAGCGCCTCGGAGTTGGTGCGGGTCAGCTCGCCGAGCCGCGGCGACAGGTGCGGGAGGCGGCCTTCCGCGCGCATCCGGTGCAGGAGGCGCTGCGTCCCGTACGTCCCGGCGGCGAGGACGACGTGCTCGGCGGTCAGCGTCTTCCGGCGCCTGCGCAGCGGCGCCGTGCGCTCGGTCGCGACCTCGTAGCCGCCCCCGGTCCGCGGCGCGAGACCCGTGACGGTCGTGTCGGGGACGACCTGCGCGCCCGCCTTCTCCGCCAGGTACAGGTAGTTCTTGGTCAGCATGTTCTTCGCGCCGACCTTGCAGCCGATCATGCAGGACCCGCAGCCGGTGCACGTCGTCCGGCGCGGGCCGGCGCCGCCGAAGTACGGGTCGCCGGCGTCCTCGCCCGGCTTCTCGCCGAAGAGCACGCCGACCGGCGTCGGATGGTAGGTGTCGCCGACGCCCATCCGGTCCGCGACGCGCTTCATCGCCTCGTCGGCCGGGGTGACGAGCGGGTTCGTGGTGACGCCGAGCATGCGCCGGGCATGGTCGTAGAACGGCTTCAGCTCGTCCTGCCAGTCGGTGATGTGGCCCCACTGGCGGTCCTTGAAGAACGGCTCCGGCGGGACGTACAGGGTGTTCGCGTAGACCAGGGACCCGCCGCCCACACCGGCCCCCGCGAGCACCAGCACCCCGGCCTTGCCTCCCACCAGGTGGACGCGCTGGATCCCGCGCATCCCGAGGCGCGGCGCCCACACGTACTTGCGCAGCCGCCAGGACGTCTTGGGGAGCGTGTCCTCGTCGAAGCGGCGTCCGGCCTCGATCACGGCGACCCGGTAGCCCTTCTCGACCAGCCGCAGCGCCGACACGCTGCCGCCGAACCCCGAACCCACCACGATCACGTCGAAGTCGAAGCCGTCCTCGGCCACCGTGCACACCACCTTCGTCGGGGGAACGAAGGGCCCGAGTGTGGCCTTCCGGACCATCGCACACCATGCACGCAACGCAACGATTCGCCGGCGCGTCTGTCACCTGATTGACAAACCGGACCTTGTGGCTTGGGCAGAACCGGCCGCACGCCCCCGACACGTCACTGCGAGCCGGGGCCCGCGCGGCACGGCCGTCAGACGATGTCTTCGGGGAGGAGAGTGGTGAGCTGGTCGGTGGTGAGTTCGGTCCCGGTGTTGGCGAGCCGTTCGGTGCGTCGGGCGTGGGCGGTCACGGCGGCGCGGAACAGCTTGTCGACCTCGCGGCCGTTGCCCTGCCGGAACCGGTCGCGGTTCGCCTCCAGGTGGGCGGCCAGGGCCTCGCGGGTCGGGTCCGGGACGCGGTAGTCCGCCGCCTTGGCCTTGCCCTCGAAGATGGAGATGAGGCCGTCGACGGGATAGGGCGCGAAGGTCAGGGTCCGGGCGAACCGTGAGGCAAGGCCCGGGTTGGTGGCCAGGAACCCGTCCATCTCGGACGTGTAGCCGGCGGCGATGACGATGACCTCGTCGCGGTGGTCCTCCATCAGCTTGACCAGGGTGTCGATGGCCTCCTGGCCGAAGTCGTTGCCGCCCCCTTGACGGGACAGCGTGTACGCCTCGTCGATGAACAGCACGCCGCCGCGGGAGCGATGGAACACCTCGGTGGTCTTCTGCGCCGTCTGCCCGACGTACTGGCCGACCAGGTCCGCCCGTGCCGTCTCGACGACCTGCCCCTGCGCGAGGACGCCCAGCGCGGCCAGCAGCTCCCCGTACAGGCGGGCCACGGTCGTCTTGCCGGTCCCTGGCGGGCCCGCGAAGATCAGGTGCCCGGTGAACGGCTCGGCCTCCAGCCCGGCCGCGCGCCGCCGCCGGGCCGACGCGATCAGGTCCAGCAGATCGCCGATCTCGCGCTTCACCTCGTCCAGGCCGGTCATCGCGTTCAGCCGTTGCTGGACGGACCGGACCTGCCCGGCGTCGCGGGCCTCCCCGAACCGCGCCGCCAGACCGGTCTCGACGTCGAGATCAGCGGCCACCAGCAGGGACAGCTCCTCGGCGGACGGCAGCTCGTCCAGGTCGGCGAAGCGCTGCGCCTGCCGCTCCACCGCCGCCTCGAACACCTGCCGCGCCGCCCGCCCGTTGCCGAACGTCGCGTCCCGCTTCACCGACGTGAAGTGCTCCAGGATCGCCTGCCGCGCGTCGTCGGCGAGCCGGAAACCGGCCTTCTCCGCCCGCGCCTCGACGATCTGGACGAGCTCCCCCGGGCTGTAGTTCTCGAACTCGACCGTCCGGGAGATCCGCGACTTGAGCCCGGGGTTGGCGGCCAGGAAATCGCGCATCTCCGCCGAGTACCCCGCCGCGATGACGACGACCTCGTCGCGGTGGTCCTCCATCAGCTTGACGAGGGTGTCGATGGCCTCCAGCCCGAAGTCGGTGCCGGACGCCGTGCGCGACAGCGTGTACGCCTCGTCGATGAACAGCACGCCGCCTTTCGCGCGGTCGAACGCCTCGGTCGTCCGCAGCGCCGTCCCGCCGACGTTCTCCGACACCAGGTCGGCCCGGCTCACCTCGACGACCTGGCCCTTCTCCACCACACCGAGCGCCGCCAGGATCCCGCCGTACAGCCGCGCGACCGTGGTCTTGCCCGTCCCGGGCGGACCCGCGAACACCATGTGGCGGCCGATCGCCGGACCCGGCGGCAGCCCGGCGGCGCGCCGCCGCTCGGCGACCTTCTGCAGGTTCGTCAACTTCCGGATCTCGCGCTTGACCCCGGCGAGGCCGATCATCGCCTCCAGCTCCGCGAGCAGCGCGTCCGCCTTCGTGCCGCCCTTTCCCTCCGGGGCGGGCGCGTCGGCCTTGGGCCCGGCCGGCGCCTGGACCGCGGGCTTCTTCGCGGGCGCCGGTTCGGGGGCGTCCTTCTTCTCGGCGGTCTTGACGGGGACGTCGAACCGGTCCGGCCGCCCGTTGCGGACGCTCGTCAGATCGCTCACCACCACCTTCGCCTCGACGGAGGCGACGATGCCGCGGCCGAGGTTGTCGGTCAGCGAGCAGCCCTGGACGCTGAGCTGGGTGCCAGGGTCCGCCGACACGCCGGCGAGCTTGTTGGCGCTGACCGTCACCCCGTCCAGCACGCCGAAGCCGCCGGAGCCCAGCCCGACACCGCACTTCTCCGCCTCGGCGACACGGCCCCGGCGGAGCATGACCTTCGCCTTCTCGATGACGGAGACGCCGTTGGCGCCGGCTCCGACGATCTCGCAGTCCTCCAGGACCGCCTCGCTCTTGCTCGCGATCATCCCGGCCCGCGCGGACGCGTCCACTCTGGTTCGCCGCGCGGCCAGAAAGGCGCCGTTCAGCACCCATATGCCGTCGATCCCCGCGTCCGAGATCCGGATGTCCTCCGCGTCCACCTTGCCCTTGTCCCGTACGACCAGGGCCGTCTCACCCGAGTTCTGGATCGTCGAGGTGCGGAGGGTCACGGTCCCGTGGTCGTCGACCACGATCCCGGACTTGCCCGGACCGCTGATCGTGCACTGCTCGATCACGGGCCGGGACCCGTCGCTCACCCAGATGGCGTGCTTGCCCGCGTCCTCGACGCGGCACGACCGCAGCATCACCGAACTGCCACTGCGGATCGCGACCGCGTTGGCGTTCGCGCCGGTGAGAACGGTGTTCTCCAAGGCCCCTGTCGAGGCGCTGTAGACGACCGCGCCCTCGTGCACCGTGCAGTCCCGCAGGTAGAGCCGGCCGCCCTTCGACGTCCGCACGGCGATGTTGGACCGGGACACGAACTCGCACCGGTCCGCGATGACGGACCCCTCGTCGAGTTCCACCGCGGTGCCCTTGTCGCTCCAGTTCCGGACGATCAGCCCTTGCAGCACCACATTGCCGGTGACCTCGACTGTGGCGACGGTGCGGCCGTCGAGCGTGACCGAACCCAGCCCTTCCACGGCCTCCAGGACGAAGTCGCCGCTGCTGCGAAAGCCGGTGTTCGGGTACGAACCCGGCTCGATCAGGATGTGGCGTCCGGGAGGCGCGTTCGCGGGCAGCGGCGCCTTGAGCGCCTCCAGCACGGTTCGATACGCCCCGGGGGAGGTCTGTGACACGACCAGACGATGCAAGCTCGGCTCCTCACAATCACCGCAATCGTGCCATGACGTGCCGCCAGATCATGCAGTCGTGCCAGGTGTCGTGGTCGGGGTCGGTCGCGGTCCAGGTACGGCAGTGGCGTGGGAGACGTTGTTCGTACTGGTAACCGGCGCGCTCGGCCAGACGCAGCGAGGGGGTGTTGCCGGGCTCGATCTCGAGCCAGACCCGGTGCAGGCCCAGGTCGTCGTGCGCCCAGCGGGTCAGTGCGGTGACACCGCGCAGGGCGAGTCCCCGGCGGCGGTTCTCCGGCCGCACCCAGTAGGCGAGTTCGGCGCTGCGCGGGCCGTCGATCATGAGCCCCAGTGCGCCGAGCAGGCGGTCGTGCATGAGGAGTCCATAGGACACCTGGCTTCCCGCGGCCGGATCCCAGTCGTCCAGGGCGGCACGAGCGTCCCGAGGCGTGTAGGGCCCGGCCGGGTGCGGCCCCCAGAGTGCATGAGCCGTCTCGGTGCCGGTGGCCTCGACCACGAGGTCGACGTCCTGCGCGGTCAGGGTGCGCAGCCGCAGTCCTTGCCCCAGGTCGATGTCGGCGATCATCTCACCCGGCCTCGAATGTCCGGACGGCATCGGCGGAGCCGTCGTAATGTAGTTGGTGTTCATGTTCATGCCGCCTACTATGCGAACGAAGGAGGTAGGGGGTCAAGTGCGCTACGTCGCCTACATCGGCAATCTGACCCGCCTGGCCGTCGAACTGGTCAACGCCGACGAGCCCAGCGAGCTGCGGCGGGAGTTCTTCCGCCAGCACCACATAGCCGACCCGGACCCCGGCGAGCTGGAAGGTCTGCTCGGCTCGCTGCGCGAGGCGGTCGCGGCCGTCGCGGGCGCCGGACCGATCGCTCCCGTCAACCTGCTGCTGGAACGTTTCCCGCCCGCGATCCACATCAGCGAGCACGACGGGGAGGGTCGGCCGCACCTGCATTTCGCTCCCGACGGAGAGGAGCCCGTCACCTGGCTCGGCCGCAGTTGCGCCGCGGCCCTCGCGCACGCGATCTGCGGAGACCCGGAGGTGGCCGTGGGCCGGTGCCGGGCGGAGGGGTGCGCGCGCTTCTACGTCGACGACTCCCGCAACCGCAGCCGCCGCTTCTGCTCCAACACCTGCGCGAGCCGGACGACCGTCGCCAGCCACCGCGCCCGCCGCAAGGCGGGCACCACCCGCCGAGCCGCGCCGGCGGAAACCGCCTCGGGCGACATGTAGCCATCATAGCCAGCTTGACCACCTACACCCCGCGCTCCTAACGTAGGCAGCATGAGCGCTAATGACACCTACACGATCCTGGATACCGCCCGCCGCCTGCATGTGCTCGGTGACTGGGACCACGCCGCCGCCCTGCTGGCCGGAGAGCAGAGCACCGAAGCGCTCGAACTGAGGGCCGAGATCCTGTACGAACGATTCCTGTTCCAGCTCGACGGCAGCGACGCCGCGGCCACCGCGATAGCGGCCCTCGATCCGGAATCACCGCGGGCTCGCCTGCTCGCCGCCCGGCTCGCTTACACCCGTCTGGTCTTCAAGCTGGACTCGCTGCCGGAGGACTACGAGACCGCGGAAGGCGGGTACCGGTTCGCCTCCGCCGACCCGGCCATGCACGGGTGGGCCGAGTTCCACTGGGGAGCGCTCCTCGACAACGTCCGCGACGACGGTGATGCCGCGAAGCCGCACTACAGCAAGGCCCTCGAAGCCGCCGACCGCGAAGGCGACCCGATCCTCGAATCGATCGTGCTCCGCCATCTGGCCTGGCGTGTGATCGAGGGCGGCGACCGCGAGGAGGGTCTGCGCATGCTGCGACGCTCGCTCCATCTGCGCTGCGCGGTCGGCCTGCGTCCGCAGATCGCCGCGGCCCAGCTCCTGCTCGCCGCCGAGCTGCCCGAGGACGATCCCGAGCGCGCCACCCTCCTCGAGGCCGCCCGGACCACCGCCGACGACCTGGGCCTCACCTGGGTCCGGACCGGCCTCGATCAGCTCGCCGCCTGACATCCGCCGCGGTCGGCTCAGGCGAGGACGGCGCGGGCCGGTTGACTTAACGTCGACATTAAGTCGCAGCATGGCGCGCATGTCGAACGAAACGATCGAAGCGCTCATCCCTCAACTCGATGCCGTCGACGCGAGTCCCGGCGCCGCCGAGCTGCGCACCCGCACGTACGAACTGCTGCGCTCCGCCCCGGGCTCGCTCGTGGTCGACGTCGGCTGCGGTGCCGGGCGCGCCGTCGCCGAGCTGGCGGACCAGGGCGTCCGGGCGATGGGGATCGACGTGGACGACACGATGATCGCGCTGGCGCGGAAGCGCTGGCCGGACGGCGAGTTCCGCACCGGAGACGCCTACGCCCTGCCGCTGGGGGACGGGGAGGCCGCGGGCTATCGGGCGGACAAGGTCGTCCACACGCTGGCCGACCCCGGGCGGGCGCTCGCCGAAGCACGCCGCGTTCTCGCTCCGGGCGGGCGCATCGTGCTGTGCGGGCAGGACTGGGACATGTTCGCGGTCGATTCCGCCGACCCGGAGCTCACCCGCACCATCGTGCGGGAACGCGCCGACCTGGTCGCGTCGCCGCGCGCCGCCCGCCGGCACCGCAACCTGCTGCTGGACGCCGGCTTCCGCGAGGTGACGGTCGAGGTGCACACGGGGGTGTTCACCGACGACTCGTTCCTGCCGGTCCTCACCCGCCTCGCCGAGACCTGCCGCGAGCACGGCGCGATCACGGATGCGCAGGCCGGCGCGTGGATCGCCGACCAGCGCGAACGCGCCCGGACCGACCGCCTGTTCGCGGCCGTGCCGTTCTTCCTGGCGGCGGCGACACGCCCCTGAGAAAGGCGGCGAGTCAGCGCTGCGGGGCGGGGACCTTGCCTATGCCGAGGGTGTTCTGGGCCGGCATCAGGCCGGTCTCCAGCACCTTCACCAGGATGGGCATCGTGAGCTGCGCGAGGCGGTCGGCCTTGGCGGCGCCGAGGGCGCGCCACGGTTCGTAGGCGAGGTCGTCGGTCAGCCGCTCGACGGAGTCGCGGAGCTCGCGGCCCGCGGCGGTCGCGGTGCCCTCGGTGTCGACGAGGCCGCGGGACGCGAGGCGGTCGCGGGCGGCGGACCACTCGGCGTCCGTCCAGCCGCGGCTCGCGAACGTCTCCACGGGCGCGGCCCCGATCGCGGCGAACGACACCAGCGCCTCGGCCGGGTCGAGCCCGTGGGCGAGCAGTGCGGCGACATGCCCGTCCCCGCGCTGCTCGCGCAGGATGCCGACGGCGTGCCAGAGGACGAGGTGCGGCTCGTCCGGCCAGGGCAGGTCGGCGTTGGCGGCGGCGATCGGGCGCCCGGCGGTGCTCGCGGCCTCGGCGGCGGCGCGGGCCAGCTCGGCGGCCTCCGCGAGGTCCGGGTCCGCGATGCCGTCGCCGAGCAGCGCGCGGTACATGGCGTCGACGGCGCGCAGGCGCGCGTCGAGGACGCGTTCGGGCGGCGCGACCGCCCACGCCGCGGGGACGTGCTCCGCCACCATGCGGGGGCTGAAGCTGTAGAAGGCGGCCGAGACCAGCTCGGGGCCGGCGGCGCCGAGGGGGGCGGCGCGCCAGGCGAAGTAGCTCGGCCAGCGGGTGCGGGTGTCGTACCCGAGACGCTCCGCCTCGGCGAACACCTCGGGCGAGTACCAGAACAGGGCGTGCACGGCTTCGAGCTGGTGCCACATCTGCCGTGCCAGGCCGGGGTCGTCCGTCATCGGCGTCTCCTCTCTCTCGTCGACACCACTCTATCTTGACACTGACTAGATTGGAACGGCGGCCGGCCGCGCGTGGTTCCTCTCACATCCGCGCCACCGAGGCCGCCACGTCGCGCCCGCACGCACGGAGCACCCTCATCTATGTGGTGAAGTGAGCAATGTGCTGGTCGTTGTTTACTTTTTCCGTGATGCGGGAGCTCTGTGGCAACTCCTACCGTAAGCTCCGCCACCGAAGGTGAGGCTGTCCCGGAAAGGCCAAGATCAATGCGTCCGTTGCGTTGCCCGGTCACTCCTTGCAGGTGAATGATTGCGGTGCGCTTCCGAGAGTCCGAGTGGTGATGCAGTGACCGTAGGGATGGAACGGCTCGGTGAACCGTTCGGCTTCACTGGCGACGGCGACGGCGGGCGGCGCGCCCGCCGCCTCGTCCGCGAGCGTGCCGCGAAGGTCGTCGCGGACCACGCGCTCCTGGACGACGTCGAGCTGATGGCCGCCGAGGCGGTCGCCAACGCCATCCTGCACGGTTCCGGGCTCGTCACCGTGGACGTCGCCACCGACGGCGAGCGGCTCCGCGTGGAGGTCGCCGACGACGGCCCCGCCCAGTGCGATCCGCACGGGCGCCCCCGCCTCGACCACGGCCGCGGCCTCACCGTCGTGGACGCGCTCGCCGACGAGTGGGGGCTCGACCAGACCTCCCGCCGCACCCGCCTCTGGTTCGTCGTCGACGCCCGCCGCACGGCCGCCGACGCCTGACCCGCGCCCGCCTCAGCCCGCGTCCGGGACCAGCGCGCGGCGCAGCACCTTGCCGGTGGCGTTGCGCGGCAGGGCGTCGACGAACGTGACGTCGCGCGGCACGGCGAAGCGCGCCAAACGGTCCCGGACGTGCGCGCGCACGGCCTCGGCGTCCAGCGCCGCCCCCGGCCGCAGGACGACGAACGCGGCGGGCCGCCGCCCGAAGTCCTCGTCCGGGACGCCGACCACCGCGACCTCCCTGACCTGCGGCAGCCGCTCCAGCACCTCCTCGATCGCGCTCGGGAAGACGTTCTCCCCGCCCGAGACGATCATGTCGTCGTCGCGCCCGTGCACGAACAGCCGCCCGTCCCCGTCGAGGTGGCCGAGGTCGCCGAGGCTCAGCAGGCCGTCCCGCGTCTCCCGGGTCTCGCCGCCGGTGTAGCCGGCGAAGAGCAGCTCGTTCGCGGCGAAGATCCGCCCGGTGACGCCGGCCGGGACGGGCTCGCCCGCGCCGTCCAGGATCGCGACCCGCGTGCCGGGCGGCGGGGTGCCCGCGGTGTCCGGGCGGGCGCGCAGGTCGGCGGGCGTCGCGATGGTCACCCACGACGCCTCCGTGGACCCGTACAGGTTGTAGAGGACGTCGCCGAACTCGTCCATGAAAGCGGTGGCGAGCGTCGCGGGCAGCGCGGAGCCGCTGACGGCCGCGATCCGCATCGAGGACGTGTCGTGCCCGCGCCGGATGTCGGCCGGGACGTCCAGGACGCGCTGGAGCATCACCGGGACGGCGACCAGCGCGGTCGCGCGGGTCGCCTCGATCGTGCCGAGCGTCCGGCGGGGATCGAAGCGGGACCGCAGGACGACCGTGGCGCGCAGCGAGACCGCCGTCTGGAGCATCGCGTATCCCCAGGTGTGGAACAGCGGCGCCTCGATGAGCATGCGCTCGTGCACCCGGTAGGGGATGCGGGACAGGATCGACGCGAGCGGCGACAGCCCGGGGCGCGAGCGCCGGTCGGCGCCCTTCGGCCGGCCGGTCGTGCCGGAGCTGAGCACGATCGTCCGGCCCGCCCTGGCCGGCGGCCGGACCGCCGCGGCGGGCGTGGCGTCGATGAGCCTTTCCAGCTCCGACTCCGGCCCGCCCGCGGTGATGACGTGCACGCGCTCGGGCACCGCCGCGAGGAAGCCCCCGAACTCCTCGTCGGCGATCACGACCTCGACGCCCTGCTCCCCCACCACGGTCACGAGCTGGTCGGTGCTCATCCCCGTGTTGAGCAGGACGAGGTCGCAGCCGCCCTTGCCGCACGCCGCGAGCACCTGCACCATGCCGCGGTGGTTGCGGCAGAGGACGGCCACGCGCGGGGCGTCGCCGAACCGGCCGAGCGCGGCGGCGAGGCGGTCGGTGCGGGCGTCGAGCTCGCCGTAGGTCAGCTCCCCGGCGTCGTCCACGACCGCGACGGCGTCCGGGTCGCGGGCGGCGGCGGAGGCGACCGTCCCGCCGAGCAGGGTGCCCCACCGGCGGAGCGCGCCGAGCTGGCGGGCGACCTTCAGCGGCGGCCCCGGACGCCACAGCCCGCTCCGGGCGAACATGCCGCCCACCCGCGCGACTGACGCCGCGCGGCGCCCGAACTCCGTGCCTCCACTCATGTGACCGCCTCCGGTGCGAGGTTCCGGATACGAACGGTACGGAGGCCGGGCGCCGTCCTCTGCTGATCCGCGCCACCTCTTCGGCCGGTCGATTGTCAGGGAGATGACAACGGGCGGCCCTGTGCGGCGGGGACCGTCCCGGCGTCCTCGTCGCTCGCGGAGGCCTCCAACCCCGGCACGCCCAAATTCATTCCCAATGAGCAACTTTTTCCGGTACGCAGCCCGCCTTCTCGGTAGGCTGGCCTGACCATGGAGAGGACCGGCGGGCTGCGCGAGCGCAAGAAGGAGGCGACCCGCCGCGCCCTGCACGAGGCCGCGATGCGGCTCGCCGTCGAGCACGGCCTGGACGCGGTCACGGTCGAGGCCATCGCGGACGCCGCCGGCGTCTCCCGCCGCACGTTCTCCAACTACTTCGCCGGCAAGGAGGACGCGCTGCTCTACGGCGCCGAGCAGCGCATCCGGTCCCTGGTCGGCACGTTCGAGGCCCGCCCTCCCGAGGAGTCGTCCTGGACGGCGCTGCGCGCGGCGTTCGGCGCCGTGCACGACCAGTTCGGCGAGCCCGACCCGCGGTGGGCCGCGCAGATGCGCCTCGCCCGCGAGCACCCGTCCGTCCTCGCCCGGCAGCTCGCCCAGTACGCCGAGTTCGAGCGCAGCCTCGCCGACCTGATCGCCGCCCGCGACGGCCTGCCGCCGCTGCGCGCCCGCGTCATGGCGGGCGCGTTCATCACCGCGCTCCGCATCGGGACCCTCACCTGGATCGAGCAGCAGCCGCCCCACTCCATGAGCGAGACCGTCGAGGCGGCCCTCGCCGAGATAGCCCGCGAGTTCACCTGACCCCGCCTCCTCCTCGCTCATGGGCGGAGGATGTTGCGGAGGTTGCTGCGGGCCAGGTCGAGCATCTTGCCGACGCCGCCGGTCAGCATGGTCTCGTTCGCCCCGAGCGCGAAGCCTCGGCTGCCGACTGGCGCCAATCGCCGATCGTGAACGTTAGCCGTCCCTCGACGTCGCGCGCCCCACGGGTGGTTTGCCCAACTACTACGCGCACGCCCGCATTCAGCAGCATTTGGCGCCTTTCGGCTGGCTCGGCACCCGCCCACTTCTCGGCATGATCGACCCCCGTGCGTATGCGCTTGGTCCGGGCGGAGACGACCGGCGTTGCGCGCAGCCGTTCGAGGCGATCAGATCGGCTCTGCAACATCCCGGCGACGGCGTCCGCCGCCGGGCCTCGGAGCTTGCTGAGCCGGGCCGCCAGTTCCCGTACCTCGTCCTCCAGTTCGGCGATCTCCCCAGTGTGATCGATCGCAGGAATCGACACCACCTCGATGATCTCCCGGTTCCCGGCGGTGGCGAGGAACTCGCGCTCCACGTAGGCGTCGACAGGCTTTGCAACGACGTACGCCGGTTTGACACATGCTCGCCCATGGGCTTTAGCTGCGCACCTGTACTGCCGCACCGGCGCCTTCCTGTTCGGACCGGGTGATAGCCAGGCCTGGTATAGGCGCCCGCCACACGTGCCGCAGAAGAGGACGCCGAGGAGGGGATGAGCACCCGACCGTCGCCCAGGACCACTCGTCGCACGGGAGTCCATTGCGGCTTGAAGTCGATGCCATACATCGTCATTGAGCAACGCGTCACCCTGGCGCACGACCTCGCCGTCCTCGTTATGAACGGGTCGGCCGTCTTCAAGCACGAGGCCACGCAGCGTCTGTTGGCGAAGCAGCGTCGACACCATTCCCGGATTCCACCGCGCGGCAGGGTTCGTCGGCCGGCCGGCCAGGAGGGCACGATGGTTCGCCGGAGTGACGCCGGGGTGCTCGGCGTTCAACCACGCCGCGACCGCATGATACGACTTCCCAGCGATCACCAGGTCGGCCATGGTCCGGATGATGTCGGCGGTTGCCGGTTCCTCGGCAAGCCACCAACCGGCGGGGCCACCTTCCCGGTTGAGCTCCGTCGGGTGCGGCGCCGGCCGCGTACCGAATGGAACTCGCCCCCCGGACCAACGGCCGACTGACCGCAGGTACGCCGATGCACCCGCAGTGCGATCCCGGATGGCCTGGCCCTCCATCTGCGCGGCGAACGCCAAGATCATCAAAATGAGTTCGGATATCGGCGACCCCATATCCAACTCCAGCCGACCGCCACCGGGTCCTTCAGCGAAGATCAGCCGCTTTCCATGGTCCTTAGCCCAGCCAGCAAGATCGGCCATATCCCGCATTGATCGGACTGCCCGGTCGAGCCGCCACCAGGCGATGGCGTCGAAATCGGACGGCCGTCGAAGCCACGCTCCCAGTTCCGGACGGTCGGACGCCCGGGCCCCAGAGGCCGAGACGTCCATGTCCCGCGCCCATCCGATGACGAAGCCGCCGATGGACGCGGCCACACTCTCGACGGCCGCCTCCTGCCGTTCCGGTGAAGTGCTGCTATCGCGATACCGGGACAACCGGGTCGCGCCGAGGACCCGCACCCCGCAGCGGGCTGACATTGCCATAGCGGCATGCTACATATGCAGGTACGGCGGTATGGAGATTCGAATCATATCCACTCCACGAGTTCAAATCTCAGTGGCGTCCCGCTCGAGGCACGCCCCGGTGGGCAACGCCTGACACCCGCGGCCCGGCGGGGTTAAATAGTCAATCTATGAACCATCGTGGGGAGCGCCGCGTGAAGGATGACGAACTGGACTTCTGGTCGTTCGTCGATCTCGCCGGGGAGCGGCTGGCGGAGGAGTTCGGGTTCCCGCACCGCCTGGCGACGCGGCTGCTGCTGACCCTGAACCGCGCGTCGGCGATCGTCACCTACGACCTGGAGTCCACCGTGCACCGGCCGCGCGGGCACTCGTGGGCGGGCTTCCGGCTGCTGTTCGTGACCTGGCTCGCCGGGCCGCTGGAGCCGGGACGGGCCGCCACGCTGGCCGGGATGAGCCGCGCCGCGGTGTCCAACCTGGCGAAGACGCTGGTCGCGGACGGGATGATGACCCGGACGCCGGGCGAGCGGGACGGCCGGTCGGTGATCCTGTCGCTGACCGAGCGGGGCCGCGCCGCGATGCTGGAGATCTTCGCCGGGCAGCACGAGCGCGAGCGGCGGTGGGCGGGCGCGCTGACCGAGACCGAGCAGCAGATGCTGATCATGTTGCTGGACAAGCTAATCGAGGGCCGGCACCGGTTCGACGTGCGCGAACGGAGCTGACCGCCGGTTCGCCCCCGGATTCTTCCTGACCGGATTGGGCCCTTCCCTGGATGGGAGAACAGTCGTAGTGTCGGCAGAAAGTAGTTAATGCATTAATCATCGGAGGCGATGGACCGTGACCCACTACCGCCGGGTCGGCCACGTGCCGCCGAAGCGCCACACCCAGCACCGCCACATGGACCACGGGGACGGCGCGGAGCGGCTTCTCTTCGAGGAACTGATGGGCGAGGAGGGCTTCTCCTCCGACTCGTCCCTGCTGTACCACCGGGAGATCCCGTCGGCGATCGTCGACTCCCAGCCGTGGGACGTCCCGGACCTCACCACCGCGCCCAACCATCCGCTCAAGCCGCGCCACCTCCGGCTGCACGAGTTGTTCCCGAAGGAGACGTGGGCGGAGACCGACGCCGTCACCGGGCGCCGCGTCCTCCTCGCGAACAACGACGTCCGGCTCTCCTACGTCGTGTCCGCCGCCGACTCGCCGCTGTACCGCAACGCCACCGGCGACGAGATCGTCTACGTCGAGTCCGGCACCGCCACCGTCGAGACGATCTTCGGGACGCTCACCGCGGAGCAGGGCGACTACGTCGTCATCCCGACGTCCACCACGCACCGGTGGCTGCCGACCGGCGACCAGCCGCTCCGCGCGTACGCGATCGAGGCGACCGGCCACGTCGCACCGCCGAAGCGGTACCTGTCGCGCTACGGCCAGTTCCTCGAGAACGCCCCGTACTGCGAACGCGACCTGCACGGCCCGGACGAGCCCTTCACCCTGGACGGGACGGACGTCGAGGTCCTGGTGAAGCACCGCGGCTCGCGCGGCATCACCGGCACCCGCATGACCTACGCCCGGCACCCGTTCGACGTCGTCGGCTGGGACGGCTGCCTGTACCCGTTCACGTTCAGCGTCCACGACTTCGAGCCGATCACCGGCCGCGTCCACCAGCCGCCGCCCGTGCACCAGGTGTTCGAGGGACACAACTTCGTGGTGTGCAACTTCGTGCCGCGGAAGGTCGACTACCACCCGCTGTCGATCCCGGTGCCCTACTACCACTCCAACGTGGACTCCGACGAGATCATGTTCTACTGCGGCGGCGACTACGAGGCGCGCAAGGGCTCCGGCATCGGCCAGGGGTCGGTGTCGGTCCACCCCGGCGGGCTCGCGCACGGCCCGCAGCCCGGCGCCTACGAGCGCAGCATCGGCGTCGACTTCTTCGACGAGCTGGCCGTCATGGTGGACACCTTCCACCCGCTCGAACTCGGCGAGGGCGGGCTGGCCTGCGAGGACGAGGCCTACGCCTGGACCTGGGCGAGGCGGTCGTGATCCCCGCGTTCGCCGCCCGGCTCTGCGACGACGCCGCCGTCTTCCCGCCGGGCCTCGCGCCGCTCGCCGAGGCCGTCCCGGCCCACCGCGGCCACCTGTCCGCGCCCTACGCGGAGCTGGTCGGCCCGCTCGTCGTCCCGGCCACCGCGCTGGACGAGCTGTACCCGCTGCTCGGCCGTGAACCTCTCGGCGTGGAGCCGCTCGACGTGTCGGTCACCGCGCCGAGCGGGCCGTGCCAGGCGGCGAAGGGGGTGGTCGCCGCCGCCGACCTGCCCGTCACCGTGCGCGGGCTGGAGGTCGCCGTCCCGCCGAGCATGGAGCCCGACGAGTTCTTCCGCGTCCTCGGCCGCGTCGAGGCGCCGGTGTACGTGGAGATCCCCCGCGACGAGCGCCGTCCGGCGTTCATCGCCGCGGTCGCCGCACGCGGCCACCGCGCCAAGTTCCGGACCGGCGGGGTGAAGGCGCACCTCTACCCGAGCCCGGACGAACTGGCCGCCGGGATCGCGGCGGTCGTGGACGCCGGCGTCCCGTTCAAGGCGACCGCGGGGCTGCACCATCCGGTCCGCAACACCGATCCGGAGACCGGCTTCCACCAGCACGGCTTCCTGAACCTGCTGCTCGCGACCGACGCCGCGCTGGCCGGACGCCCGGTGGCCGAGCTCGCCGCCGTCCTGGCCGACCGCGACGCGCCGTCCGTCGCGTCCCGCGTGGCCGGGCTCGGCGCGGCCCGCGCGGCCGCCGTGCGCGCCGCGTTCCTGTCCTTCGGGACGTGCGGCATCACCGACCCCCTCGCCGAACTCACCGACCTCGGCCTGCTCGAATCCGCCGCCCTCCAGGAGACCTGCCGTTGACCCGCATCGACATCCCCGAGACCTCCCTCTTCGGGCTCGCCAACCTCCCCTACGGCGTCTTCTCGACCCCGGGGACCGCGCCGCGCGTCGGCGTGCGGGTGGCCGGCGCCGTCGTGGATCTGGCCGCCGGCCTCGATGACGACGTGTTCGCCGGGCCGTCGCTCAACCCCTTCATGGCGCAGGGCCATGCGCGCTGGGTCGAGGTCCGCGAACGGATCACCGGCCTGGTCTCGGGCGACATCCCGGACGGGGCCGTGCATCCCCTCGACGCGGTCACGCTGCACATGCCGTTCGAGGTCGCCGACTACGTGGACTTCTACGCGTCCGAGCACCACGCGTCCAACCTCGGGCGGCTGTTCCGTCCCGGGTCCGAGCCGCTGATGCCGAACTGGAAGCACCTGCCCGTCGGCTACCACGGGCGCGCGGGCACGGTCGTCCCGTCCGGGACGGACATCGTCCGGCCGTCCGGGCAGCGCAAGGCGGACGGCGGCCCCACCTTCGGCGAGAGCCGCCGCCTCGACATCGAGGCGGAGGTCGGCTTCGTCGTCGGCACCGGCTCGTCCCTGGGCAGCCCGGTGGGCACCGACGGCTTCGCCGAGCACGTGTTCGGCGTCGTCCTGGTGAACGACTGGTCGGCCCGGGACATCCAGGCCTGGGAGTACGTCCCGCTCGGGCCGTTCCTGGGGAAGAGCTTCGCGACGTCCGTCTCGCACTGGGTCGTCCCCCTTCTCGCCCTGGAGGAGGCCCGCGTCGCGACCCCGCCCCAGGATCCGGAGCCCCTCCCCTATCTCCACGAAAAGGACCCGTGGGGCCTGGACCTGACCCTCGAAGTCTCGTGGAACGGCCAGGTCGTCTCCCGCCCGCCCTACCGGGAGATGTACTGGTCGCCGGCCCAGATGCTCGCGCACATGACGGTGAACGGCGCCTCGTCCCGAACCGGCGACCTGTTCGCGTCCGGCACCGTCTCGGGCGCGGCGAAGGACCAGCGCGGCGCCTTCATCGAGCTCACCTGGGGCGGCAAGGAGCCGGTCACGGTCAACGGCGAACCCCGGTCCTTCCTGGAGGACGGCGACGAGGTCTCCATCGCCGCCACCGCCCCCGGCCCCGCCGGCGCCCGCATCGGCTTCGGCGAGGTCACCGGCAGGATCCTCCCCGCCGGCTGATCACCGTCGCCCGGCGCGCGTGACCAGGCCGGGGCCTGGCCGCGGGGGCGGGTGAATCGTGGAAATCCTGCGGGACGGTGGACGGATCCTGCATGATCATCGCTTCGGCTTCGTTTCCCGGGGGGATGACCAGGCATGTCCGCATGGGCCGCACGACTCGAGACGGCGGTCGCGCTGTGGCGACGGGGCGACCGGGACGGCGCGGCCGCGGCGCTGCGGGAGATCGTGGTGGCCGCGGACGGCGAGGACGGCTCGGTCGCCGCGGAGGCGTCGCACGTCCTTGGGCTGCTGCTGGCCGAGAGCGGCGACCAGGACGGCGCGCGGGCGGCGCACCGGTCGGTGGTCGCGGGCGGCCATCCGCAGTGGGCGCAGCGCTCGGCGATCGTGCTCGGTACGCTCCTGGCGGACGAGGGGGACGGGGCGTCGGCCTGCCGTCCGCTCCGGATCGCCGCGTCCGGAGCCGACCCGCGGCTCGCCCGGATGGCGGAGCTGTCGCTGGCCCACGTGCTCCGCGACCTCGGTGCCCCGGAGGCGGCCGAGGAGGCCCGGCGGCGGGCCATGGACGGCGGTCCTCCGGACATCGCCGAGATGGCCGGGGAGCTGGGCGAGATCCGGGCGCCGGACGATCAGGACGAGCGCGAGCGGGCGGCCTGGGAGGCGTTCGGATCGGTCGTCACCGTCCTCGACGAGGACGACGAGCCCGAGGCGCTGGACACCCTCGTGACGGCGCTGAACGCGATGCTGTCGGTGGGTTCGCCGGGGCTGTGCACGCAGGCGGCGATGCGGCTGTACTCGATCTACGCCTCGCTGGAGGAGTTCGGCGAGTGCCGCCGGGTCGCGGAGCACGCGATCGCCGTCGGCGACCCCGCGGAGCGCTGCCGGATGGAGAAGCTGCTCGGCGCGGTGCTGTTCGACCTCGGCGAGCGGGCCGAGGCGAGGGCGGCGTACCGGCGCGCGGCGGAGGACCCGCGGCCGGACGTCAGGCTCGACGCGCTCATCGAGGAGTCGAAGCTCACCTGGGAGTTCGGGGACGAGGAGGAGGCCCGCCGGATCCTGTGGCGGGTCGTCGACTCGGGGCACCCGCGGTACGCGATCGAGGCACGCGCGTGCCTCGGGCAGGTCCTCTCCGAGGCGGGCGAGGTCGAGGAGGCGGTGGCGTGCTGGCGGGCCGTCCTCGACTCGGAGTCGGAGTTCCGGGCGGGCGCGGTGGGTTTCCTCGGGACCCTGCTGCACGGCCTGCCGGACGGCGACCCGCGGCGGGCTCCGATCGTCGAGCTGCTCGGCCGCGCCGCGGAACTCGACGACCCGGACGTCTCGTTCCAGGCCAAGATGGTGCTGACGCAGGCCGACTTCGCCGAGCGCGGTCCCGACGCGGAGCACGAGCAGGCCGTCGACGACTGCGACACGGCGCTGGAGCGGCTGCGCGCCGGCGAGGTCGGCGAGGCCCGGGCGCTGCTGCGCCGGGTGATCGACGCCGGCGTCGGGGACCAGTCGTTCCGCGCCGCGCGGATGCTGGCCACGCTGGAGCTGGGCGAGGGCGACCCCGACCAGGCGGACGAGCTGCTGGAGTACGTGGCGGACGGCGCCGACATCGCGAGCGGCTTCGCGGTGACCGTCGAGCGCCTGCTGATCGCGCGCAGCGCGAGCGGGCCCCCGCATCCGGTGCTCACCGGGCTGATCGAGTACCAGCGGCTCGGCCGGGAGATCGGTGTCGCCCGGTACGAGGAGGCGGCGCGGCGGCCGGACCCCGCCGTGTCCGCGCCGGCGAAGAGCGCGCTGGCGCAGGTGTACATGTGGTTCGGCGCGCCGCTGTCGCGGGTCGTGGGGCTGCTGGACGAGGCGGCGGAGGAGGGCGACCCGCTGGGGCTCTCGCACGCCGCGATGCTGTCGTGGCTGGTGCGTCCCGCCGAGGACGCCGACGAGGTGGCGGCGCTGCTGCGGCGCGCGCACGCGGAGGGCGAGCCGGCGCTGGCCCCCTGGGTGGCGCAGGCGCTCGGCGCGGCCGTCGAGGCGCGGGACCCGGACGAGGCCCTGGCCGCCTACGAGAGCGTCTCCGCGTCCGGCCCCGCGGGGCTCGCCGCCGAGGCGGAGTCGGCGATGATCCGCATCCTGGAGGAGCGCGGCGACCTGGCCGCCGCGGCGGCGCTGCACGAGCGGCTGGGGGCCCGCGGCGACGTCCAGGCGGCGCGCCACCTGTGGCTTCTCGGGTTCACCCGCGCGCGGATGCGCGATCTCGGCGCGGCCCGGGCCGCGTTCGCGGGCGTCCCCGAGGACCATCCGGAACTCGCCGCCGACGGCGCGTTCGCCCGCGGCCTGCTCGACCGCGACTTCGCCGGGGCCGCCGCCGCGCTGGCCCGCGTCGAGGGCCCCGGCCTGTCCCTGTGCGTCGTGCTTCTCACGGAGGCCGCGCACGCGTGGCAGGCGGAGGGCGAGAGGGAGGCGGCGGAGGCGTCCCTCTCCTTGGCGGTGGAGCACGGGTCCGCGGACGCCGTCCAGGGGGCGGCCCTGTTCCTCGGCGCGCTGCGCTACGACGGCGGTGACAAGGCGGGCGCGGCCGAGGCGTGGGCCGCGGCGGCGGCCGGCGAGAACGACTTCTTCGCGGTGCGCGGGGCCCTGGAACTGGCGCGGGTGCGCGCTGAGCTCGGTGACCTGGACGGCGCCGCGACCGCCCATCGGCGGGCGGTGGAGGCCGCCGACCCGGACGTCGACGGCTTCGCCGAACTCGTCCAGGACGCCGTGAAGGCGCTCATCGCCGCCGGCCGGACGGCGGAGGCGCGCGACCTCCAGGCGGAGGTGTCCGGCGAGGGCCCGCACGTGGACGTGCTGGTCGGCTGGAACCTGTACGAGCTGGGCGACCACGACGCCGCCGCCGCGCGGTTCCAGGCGGTGATCGCGAGCGGGGCGGAGGAGGGTTTCGAGGCCGAGGGCGTGGCCCGCGCGAGCGTCCTGCTGGCCCGGATCGCCGCCGGGCGCGGCGACGCGGCGGAGGCGGCCCGGCTGGCCCGGCACGCGATCGCGCTGTTCGACCGGCGCCGCGAGGACGGCGACCCGGACGCCGCGTGGCTCGCCGGCGAGGCCGCTCACGACCTCGGCGGGTACCTGACCGCGACGGGCGACGAGCAGGGCGCCCGCGAGGCGTACGAGCGGGCGGCGGCCGACGGGCCCGACCGCGTCGCGTCGCCGGCCCGGGAGCGCCTCGGCGTCGCGAGCCTGGAGGAGCGCGCCGTCATGGCCGCCGAGGGCGGCGACCGCGCCCGGGCGATCGAGCTGCTCACCGAGGAGTACGGCGAGCCTCTGCTCGCCGAGCTGTACCTCGCGCTGTACGAGGAAGACTTCGGGGCGGCCGCGGCCTGGCTCGCGCGGTCGGCCGGCACCGAGTACGCCGGCACGGCGGCGGACTGGGTCGTCGCCATGGCCGTGGAGCGGCTCCGCCGCGGCCTGGACGGCTCGGGCGAGCTGTACGAGGCGGTCCTGGAGTCCGGGCCTCCGGAGCAGGTGGCCGCCATCTGCGAGAGCTTCGGCTACGGGTACGCGGAGCAGGGCGACACCGGCGCCGCGATCGAGGCGCTGGAACGCGGCTCCGCCGTCGACCATCCGGCGGCGCTCGCCTGCCTGCGGCGGCTCGTCGACACCCTGGAGTCATCGGACCACCCCGCGCTGGAGTCCGCCGCCCGGCGCGCCGTGGAGAGCGGCGACCCGGAGACGGTGGGCGTCGGCGCCTGGGCGCTGGCCGACCTGCTGAGGAGACGCGGGGAGCACGCCGCGGCCGTGCCCTGGTACCGGACGGCGCTGGACAACGCGATTCCCGAGAACGTCCAGCTGATCCGCGCCCTCCTCGGCTCCACGCTGTACGCGTTGGACGAGACCGAAGCGGCCTACGCGGAGACGGAGGCGGTGCTGGCCGGCGACGACCACGGGATGGCGGCGCTGGCGGGCGTCCAGCTCGGCGACTGGCTGGTGGCGGACGGCTCGCTCGCCCGCGCGGCCGAGGCGTTCGGGGCCGCCGCGGCGGCTGCCTACCGCAACCCGGATCCCGATGAGCAGGACGGCCGGGCGCACCAGGATGCGCTGAACAAGCTGGGCACCATCGCCGCCCAAGCCGACCGGGAGGGGGACGCGGCGCTCGCGGTCCGCGCCCTGTGGCTGGCCGCCGCCGGCGGCGCCCCCGACGACGCCGTGCGCATCGCCGAGGAGTACGCGGACGCCGCGGACGACCGCGGCGACCGGGCCGCGGCGCGCGCCTACCGGAGGGGCGCCGCGGCCTTCCCGACGGACGGGCCGCCCGAGTCGCCCGGCGCGCAGCACTCGGAACGTGCCGTGCACGCCTACAGCACCGGTGACCACGAGAGCGCCATGCGGCTGTTCGCGCAGGCGGCGGAGGCCGGGGAGCGCGACAGGGTGCTCGAACTCGTCCACGGGGCGGCCCTGGTCTCCACCGCGGAGGCCGACGTCGCCACCGCCCACGCCTACTACGACTTCGGGCTGGGCCTCGGCGGGCCTGCGGAGACCCTCGATCGGATGCGTCTCACCCGAGACGACCTGCCCGCGGCACGACCCGAGCTGACCGCGCTGTACGCGGCGCTGAGCAGTGAAGACGGAGCCGCTGACGCTCTGGCCGCGCTGAAGGGCACGGACCACTTCGAAGCGGCGTGCCGGACGGTCGTCGCCGTCGCGAAGGCCCGGCGTGAAGACGCCCCGGAGAGCGCGAGCGAGCTGCTCCGGCCGGTCGCGGAGACGGCGCCGCCGGAGCAGGCCGCCCGGGCATGGGACGAGATCGGCTCCCTCGCCGACGACCCGGACGAGGCCGTCCGGGCGTACGAGCGGGGCGCGGCCGTCGACCACCCGGCCGCGCACGCCGCGCTCCGCCACCTGATCCGGACGCTCTTCCAGCTGGAGCGCCTGCCGGAGGCCGAGGCCGCCGCGGGCCGCGCGGTCGCGACCGGCGATCCGCTCACGCTGGCCCACGGCCACCGGCTGCGGGGCCTGATCCGCGAGCAGCGGGAGGACCTGGACGGTGCGGCGCGCGAGTTCCGGCTCGCCCTGGTGGCGGCTGAGGGCCTCGGCGAGCCCGCCTTCGCCGGCGATCTGCGCCTCGACCTCGCCCGGACGCTCCAGCGGCGGGGAGACGCGGACGGCGCCGCCGCGGCGGTGCGGCAGGTCCTCGCCGAGGCGGAGACGGATCAGCTGCGGGGCAAGGCCCGGACCTACCTCGGCAACATCGCCGTTCTCCGGGGCGACCTCGCCGCCGCCGCCGAGGCGTTCGCCGAGGTCGCCGCGATGGGGCCGGACGACGGCGACGTGGCGCAGATGGCGGAGGGCGCCGCGGACAACCTGCTCGGCATCGCCAACAGCGCCTACGCCGACGGCCGGCATGACCTGGCCGTCCGCGCGCTCACGCTCGCCGCGGGGACGAGCAGGGCGGACCTCGCGATCGGAGTCGTCGAGGCGCGGGCGGCCGAGCTGGCCGGGGCGGGCGACCACGCGGCGGCGCGCCTCTACGTCGACGCCGGCCTGGGGTCCCCCCTCGATCCGGACCAGGAGGCCCGGCCGGCGGGACTGTCCGCCACGGCGGGCGAGCCGGGCTCCGGCGTCGGCACCGCGCTCGATCCCGCCCAGCTGTGGGTGCGCGGTGACGACCTGGTGGACGCGGGCAGGCACGCGGAGGCCCGGGAGATCCTGGCCCCGCTCGCCGAGGACGGCTCGGCCGTCGCCCGGCACGCCCGGGTCTCGCTCGGCCGGACGTACCACGACGAGGACCCGGCCCGGGCCCGCGACCTGTACCTGGCCGCGATCGAGGGGCCCGGCGAGCAGGGCGCCCTCGCCACCGAGCTGGCGAAGATGTACCTCGGCTCGCTGGCCAAGGCGCGGCGCGACTGGCCGGAGGCGCTCCGCTGGTACCAGGCGGTGATCGACTCCGGCACGGCCCGGAACGGGCCGATGGCCGCCGCGCACCTGGGCGAGCTGGCGTACTGGCTGGGCGACCAGGACGCGGCCGTGCGGTTCTACGAGCTGTGCCTCGCCATCGGCACCGACAGCGCGGAACTGATCGGCGAGTCGGCCTACCGGGCCGGAGAGATCCGGTTCGCCCAGGGGGATCTCCCGGCCGCCGCCGCCCTTCTCGGCCGGGCACTGGAGTCGGGGCACGAGGGCTTCGCCGAGCAGGCGCGGGTGCTGCTCGCCAAGCTGGGCTGAGGGCGGTTGCGGTCAGAGGCCGGCGAGGAAGGCGAGGACCGCGGCGTTGACCTCGCCGGCCGCCTCCATCTGCACGAAGTGGCCCGCTCCTTCGACCATGTGGACGTCGCGAAGCCCCGGCACCGTGGTCTCCATCTGCTCCAGGGCGTTGGAACCCGTCATCTGGAGGACGGGATCACGCTCGCCCACGAGGAACAGCGTCGGAACGGTGACGGGCTCGTCCGGACGGCGTTGTTTCTCCTCCCAGACGTGGTCGTAGGCCCGATACCAGTTGAGGCCGCCGGTGAAGCCCGTCCGCCGGAACTCGTCGACGTAGTGGGCGAGTTCGTCCTGTGACAACCACGGCCATGGCAGGGGCGGGGCTTCGGGCAGCACATCGAGGTAGCCGCTGCCCTCGCTGGGGTGCCGCCAGATGTCGAGGTACCGGTAACCGCCGCTGAGCGCCCAGAACACGTTCGCCAGGAAGCGCTCCGGCGCCGCGCCCAACTCCTCGTCCGCGGGCCCCTCCTCCTGGAAGTAGTGCACGTGGACGAAGTGCCGCTCGGCCATGCGCGCATAGATCTCGGTGGGCGGACGCTTCGAGACGGGCATGCGCGGCACGCTCAGCTGCACCAGCGCCTTGACCCGTCCGGGAGCCCACTGGGGCAGGTCCCAGGCGAGGGCGGCACCGAAGTCGTGCCCGGCGAAGACGGCCTCCTCGATCCCGAGCCCGTCCAGGAGACCGACCATGTCGGCGACGGTGTGCCGCCGGTCGTACGCCTGGGGGGAGGCGGGACGATCGCTGCGTCCGTACCCGCGCATGTCGGCCGCGATCGCCCGGTACCCGGCCTCCGCCAGCGCCGGAAGCTGACGCCGCCAGCTGTACCAGAGCCCCGGGAACCCGTGGCACATGACCACCGGAGGCCCGCTCCCCTGCTCGGCCACGTGCAGCGCGACGTCGCCGACGTCGAGCATCCGATGCCGGACCTCCTGATCGCCAAGGCTCATGCCGACGATCCTCGGCGTACAGGACGGCGTGAGCCTCTCCCCCTCCCGTTCACCGGGACGTCCCTGGACGGGACGTCCCCGATGGCCGAGGGTCGATCACCATGGCGGACCCGTCCGACCTCGCCGAGCGCATCGCCCGGCTGGAGGCCATCGAGGAGATCAAGGCCCTCAAGCACCGCTACCTGCGCGCCTGCGACGCCAAGGACCCGGCGGCGTTCCGGGACTGCTTCGTCGCCTCGGGCGCCTCGATCACCCGCCCGATCGGCGATGGCTGCCGCGTCGACCAGGCGGGCGACTTCCCGTAGGTCAAGGACGGACCGCGACCGCGTCCACCTCGAACAGCATGCCGGGCAGCGCGAGCGCGGCGACACCGGTCAGGGTCTGCGCGGGGGGCTCGTCCTTCCAGATCTCGCGGATCTGCTCGGCGAGGACCGCCAGCTTCCCGGCGTCGTGCTCGACGATGTGGGTGCGCAGCTGGACGACGTGCTCGAAGCCCAGCCCGACGGACGCGAGCGCGGTCTCCAGGTTGGTCAGCGACCGCCGGACCTGTCCGGCGAAGTCCTCCGCGACGACCTCGCCCTCGATGCCGGAGGCGTACTGCCCCGCGATGAAGACCAGCTCGCCGGAGGCGGACGCGACGTGGCTGTAGCCGAAGCGGACCGGGTCGTGCAGCCCGAGGGGGTTGGTGATGGCGTGCGGCATGGTCTTCTCCTCAGCGGGACGCGGCGGGGTTGCGGACGGTGACGTTGATCCGGTTCCACGCGTTGATCGCGGCGATCACCATGACGAGGGCGGCGAGCGACTCCTCGTCGTAGTGGTCGGCGGCGTCGTTCCAGACGTCGTCGGGGACTCCGTCCGGGTTGTCGCCGATCCGGGTGGCGGCCTCGGCCAGGGCCAGCGCGGCCCGCTCCTCGTCGGTGAAGAACGGCGCCTCGCGCCAGGCCGCGACCGACCAGAGCCGCTCGTCGGTCTCGCCGGCCTTCTTGGCGTCGGTGGCGTGCATGTTCACGCAGAACGCGCAGCCGTTGATCTGGCTGACGCGCAGCCTGACCAGCTCCAGCGTGCTCTGCGGGACGGGGCCGCCGTTGATGTACGACTCCAGCGCGAGCATGGCCTTGTACCCCGCGGCGGCGGGCTTCACGACGTTCATTCGTGCCTGCATGGTGCTTCCCTTCCATCAATCTGGATGTTTGATATCCAGAATTAGCCGATGGCCGGACGCCCTCCCAGGGGCCGGCCGTGATCAGGTGCGCAGGTTCGCGAACCAGGCGCGGGTCTCGCCGGGCGTGGCCGGACGGTGCCGCTCGACCGTCTCCCGGATGTCGGCGAGGGTCTGCGCGGCCAGCTCTTTACGCCAGGCCGTCTCGGCCCGCCGCATGGCCTGGGAGACGAAGCACCGCCTGCGGTAGTCGATCCCCTCGTGCTCGCCGGGCCCCTGACGCAGGATCTCCTCGCAGCGGAACGCCTCGTCCGGCCCCTCGATCGCCGTCACGATGTCGAGCAGCGTGATGTCCTCGGGGCTCCGCGCGAGCCGGAACCCGCCGCGCGGCCCCGGGGTCGAGGCGACGATGCCGGCGCGGGCCAGCGCCTGCAGCTGCTTGTTCAGGTAGGCCGCGGGCAGCGCGTAGAACGCCGCCATCCGGGCCGCCGGCATGGCCTCGCCCGGCTCCAGCCAGGTGAGGTTGAGGCAGCTGTGGATCGCCCATTCGACCCCCTCGCTCATCCGCATATTCTGGATACTAGACATCCAGGATCATCCGGGGCAACCCCCGACCGAGCCAGGGCATCGCCGGCCCGAGGCTAGAGTCCCGGCTGTGAGCACTCCGAACTTCACCTTCCGCTCGGCGACGCCGGCCGACGTCCCGGCGCTCGTCACGCTCGTCGAGTCGTCCTACCGCGGCGACTCCGCCCGCACCGGATGGACATCCGAGGCCGACATCCTCGGCGGTCAGCGCACCGACGCGGACATGGTCGCGGACGCGGTGAGCGGACCCGGAAGCCGGATGCTGGTCGCCGAGACCGGCGACGGCCCGGTCGCCTGCTGCCAGCTGGAGAACCGCGACGGGCACGCCCACTTCGGCATGTTCGCCGTGGCCCCCGCCGCCCAGCGCGGCGGGCTCGGCTCGAAGGTGCTGGCCGAGGCGGAGCGCCTGGCCCGCGAGGAGTGGGACGCCGACGAGATGCGCATGACGGTGATCAGCGTCCGCGAGGAGCTGATCGCCTGGTACGTCCGGCGCGGATACGCCCGGACCGGCGAGAAGCATCCCTTCTTCTACGGCGACGAGCGCTTCGGCATCCCGAAGCGGGACGACCTGGAGTTCGAGCTCCTGGTGAAGCCGCTCCGCTGACGTCCGGCTGCCCGTGGTTTGAGGTTTTACTTCGAGCAGTCTCCATCGACCTGCACTGATCGCCCGGCTGACCCTGCCGGAAGGTCACCGGGGAGCCGGGACGAGGCGGAAGGCCAGGAACGCCGGGAGGGCCTCCAGCGTGGCGTGGTCCTCCGGGTAGCGGTCCGCCATCTCGGGGACCGGGCGGGGCTCCAGAAGTTCCTCGATGAGGAAGCCGGCCTCGCGGAACTCGGCGCAGATCGACGTCAGCGGCCGCCGCCAGGCCCGGATGGGCCAGTCCCGCTCGTCGCTCAGCGACTCCTCCACCGGCTCCTCGGTGAAGTAGGAGCCGCCGAGGCGCACCCATCCCATCGTCGGGTGCTCGGTGGACAGCACCAGCGCCCCCGACGGCCTCAGGATCCGCCGGAACTCCTTCAGCAGGGCCACCCGGTCGTCGATGTAGTGGATCGCCAGCGCCAGGACGACGAGGTCGGCCGAGCCGTCCGCCACCCAGGTCAGCGGCCGGGAGAGGTCGTGCACGCGCAGGTCGGCGCGGCCCCCGGTGCGGGCGCGGGCCAGCTCGACGAAGGTGGGGCTCACGTCGCAGCCGGTGACGCGCGCGCCGCGGTCCAGGAGCTCCCGCGCGTAGAGGCCGGGTCCGCAGGCGGCGTCGAAGACGCTGCGGCCGGCGACGTCCCCGGCGAGACCGAGCACCGCGGGACGGTCGTAGAGGGCGTTGTAGGCGCTGGCCTCGGCATGGGCCGCGTATTCGCGGGCGAAGCGCTCGTACATGTCCCCGATCGTGCCAGAAAGGATCAACTGGTCGTGTCAGGAGGGCGGCCGCTCTCGGTCAGATCGGCGGGGATGGTCGGCAGCACGGACGCGAAGTAGTCCTGGGCCGCCGTGGACGTGCCGACGTCCCGGCCCGACCTCTCCGACAGGTACCAGCGGTGTTCGAGGACCTCGTGGAACAGCTCGACGTCGTCCAGGCGGTCGCGGAGATCCGGCGGGATCGCCTTGATGACGGGTTCGTACACCTCGGCGAGCCACTGGTTGGACGCCACGACCTCCGGCACCGGGCCGCCGTGCAGGCGTTCGAGATGCCCGCGGAAGGCGGCGATGTCGTTGAGCAGGCGCCGCGCCTGGTTCTCCTGCGCGTCCAGCCCGGTGCGGGCCAGGAGGATGCGGCGGTGGTGGCCCGGCTCGGCGACGCGGGTGCGCACGCGCAACCGCGCCCCCTCCGGCCCGGCGTCCACCAGCTCCACCTCATCCACGTCGAACCCCAGGGAGTTGATGCGGCGGAGCCGCTCCGCGATGCGGTAGCGCTGGTCGGACGGGTGCAGGATCTCCTCGCGGGTCAGCTCGTCCCAGAGCCCCTCGTACCGGCGGACCACGTCGTCCGCGACGTCGATCGGGTCGACGTCGTCAGGGAGGGTGCCCGCCGCCGCCAGGTCGAACAGCTCCCCCGCGATCCGCTCGCGCGCCAGCGAGACGTCATAGTCGCGCTGCCCCTCGGAGAGGGCCGGGTGCAGCTCGGCGGTCTCCGCGTCCACCAGGTAGGCGGCGAACGCGCCCGCGTCCAGGCGGAACAGGACGTTCGACAGCGAGCAGTCGCCCCACATGAAGCCCGCCAGGTGGAGCCGGACGAGGAGCTCCACCAGCGCGTCCAGTAGCCGGTCCGTGGGATGGGAGTACCGCGCGTTGGCGAACAGCGCGCGGTAGGACGAGGAGTGGTCGAGGAAGCGCGTGACGAGGATGGCGTCCTGCCGGTCGGGACGGTCGACCACCACGCCGATCACCTCGACCGCGGGCAGGCCGAGGGAGCGCAGCTCACGCAGCAGCCGGTACTCCCGGCGCGCCAGCCGCGCGTCCAGCTCCTTCAGCGCGTAAACCGCCCCGCCCTCGGCCACGAACCTGACCGTGTGGCGGGACAGGCCGCGCTGCCTGATCTCGACCAGCCGCGCGTCGTCCCACTCGGCGAGCGGCACCGTCCACGGCAGGTCGAGCAGACCGGCCGCCGACTCCCCGGGCGGGGTGAAGACGAAGTGCATCGGTCACGGTTCCGCGACGGACACCCCGCCTTCGTCCCCGTCCCCGGACACGCCGCCCGCCGGCTCCTGCTGCGCCTCCCGGCCCGCGACCCGCGCGTCCTCGGCGATGCGGCCGAGCTGCGTGACGCGCTCCTCGTCCCGGGTGAGGTTCTCGCCCGTGGCCGGGTCGAAGATGTGCGCGCGGGTGGTGTCGATCCACAGCTCCGCCTCGCGCCCCGGCGCGATCAGGCTGGCCGCGTCCAGCGACACGACGGCCTGCGTGCGGAGCTGGTCGCTGTCGAGCTCCCGGGACAGGTCGCGCAGCTGCGCGGCGAGGTCCTCGGGCGCCTCGTAGGGGACGTAGGCGTACAGCTCGTTGCCCAGCCATTCCGTCACGTCCACCCGGGCCCGGACGACGCTGCCCCGCCCCTTCTTCTCCTCGCCGACGAGGGAGGCGTCCTCGAAGTGCTCGGGACGGATGCCGACGAGCACGACGGACCGATCGCCGATGGCGGCGACCTTCCGCTCGTCGCGCAACTCGAACCGGCCGAGCGGCGTTTCCAGGAACGCCCCGTCTGTGCTGCCCGAGGGGGGGCGACCCCCCGCGCCCCCCGCGCCCCCCGACTCGCCTCCGGCTCGGTTCACGGACGCGGGCAGGAAGTTCATCGACGGCGACCCGATGAACCCCGCGACGAACAGGTTCACGGGCTCCTCGTACAGCTCGCGCGGGCTTCCGACCTGCTGCAGGACGCCCTTGCGCAGCACCGCGACCCGGTCGCCGAGCGTCATCGCCTCCGTCTGGTCGTGCGTGACGTACACGGTCGTGGTGCCGAGCCGCCGCTGGAGGCGCGAGATCTCGGTGCGCATCTGCCCGCGCAGCTTCGCGTCCAGGTTCGACAGCGGCTCGTCGAACAGGAACGCGTCCGCCTGCCGGACGATCGCGCGCCCCATCGCGACCCGCTGCCGCTGCCCGCCGGACAGGTTCGCCGGCTTGCGGTCCAGGTGCTCGGTCAGCTCCAGCAGTTCGGCGGTCTCCTTCACGCGGCGCTGCACCTCGTCGTCGGAGGTCTTGGCGAGCCGGAGCGGGAACGCGATGTTCTCGAACACGGTCAGGTGCGGGTACAGCGCGTAGTTCTGGAACACCATCGACAGGTTCCGCTCGCGCGGCGCCACCTTGTTGACGACCCGGTCGCCGATGACCATCTCGCCGGACGTGATGTCCTCCAGCCCGACGATCATCCGCAGCAGGGTGGACTTCCCGCAGCCGGACGGGCCGACCAGGATCATGAACTCGCCGTCCCGCACGTCCAGGGACACGTCGTTCACGGCCGGGAAGCCGTCGCCGTACTGCTTGACGATGTTCTTCATGGTGATGGCGGCCATGGTCTTCCCCTCAGCCCTTGACGGCGCCGGACGTCAGCCCGGCCACGATGCGACGCTGGAACAGCAGGACGATGATCACGACCGGGACCGTGACCACGACGGCGGCGGCACAGATCGCGGTCGTGGGCTGCTCGAAGTAGGACTCCCCGGTGAAGAACGCCAGCGCCGCCGGCACCGGTCTCGCGTTGTCGGTGGACGTCAGCGAGATGCCGAAGACGAAGTCGTTCCAGCAGAAGAAGAAGGTCAGGATCGCCGCGGTGAACACGCCGGGCGCCGCCAGCGGGACGATCACCTTGCGGAACGCCTGCCAGCTCGTGGCCCCGTCCACCTGCGCGGCCTGCTCCATCTCCCACGGGATCTCGCGGAAGAACGCCGACAGCGTCCAGATCGCGAGCGGCAGCGCGAACGAGATGTACGGGATGATCAGGCCCGGCCAGGTGTCGTACAGGCCGACGTTGCGCCACAGGTCGAACAGCGGCCCGACCAGCGACACGACCGGGAACATGGCGATGGCCAGCGCGAACGACAGGATGATCTTCTTGCCGGGGAACTCCAGCCGGGCGATCGCGTAGGCGACCAGCGTCGCGAACACCACGCCGACGAACGTGGCGATCAGCGAGATGCCGATCGAGTTGATCAGCGCCGAGGTGAACAGGTCGGTCTTGAACACCGTCTCGTAGTTCTGCCACGTCCAGTCCTGCGGGAAGAACCCCTGGACGTTGCCGATCTCGCTGGGCGTCTTGAACGACAGCATCACGATCCACAGGATCGGGAACGCCGTCCACACCAGGATCAGCAGCGAGGCGACGATCCACAGCGACCTCGAACGCGTCGTCTCCATCAGCGGTCACCTCGCACTTGGGACAGGTCCACCCGGAACCCCTTGATGAACAGCGCCGCGATCAGCACCACCGACAGGAACAGCAGGACGCCGACCGCGTTGCCGAGGCCGAGCTCCGTCCGGGTGATGATCTGCTGGTAGGTGAGGAACGACAGCACCTGGGTCTTTTCCTGGCCCGCCGTCATGATGAACACGTTGTCGAAGATCCGCCACGCGTCCAGCGTCCGGAACAGCACCGCGACGAGGATCGCGGCCTTCATGTTCGGGATCGTGACCCGCTTCAGACGCTGCCACGCGGTGGCGCCGTCGACGGTCGCCGCCTCGCCGAGGTCGCGCGGCACCTGCGCCAGCCCGGCGAGCAGCAGCAGCGACACGAACGGGGTCGTCTTCCAGATCTCCGACAGGATGATCACGAACAGCGCGGCCCAGCGGTCGGAGAACCAGGCGAAGTCGCCGAGCCCGAACCAGGAGTTCACGAACCCCGACTGCACGTCGAAGGCGTACTTCCAGGCGAACGCGGAGATGACCGTGACGATGCCGTAGGGCAGCAGGATCGCGGTCCGCACCGTCCGGCGCCCGAAGACGGCGCGGTGCATCACCATCGCCAGCGCGAATCCGATGACCAGCTCGACCCCCACCGTGATCACGGTGATGACGAGGGTGGTGAACACGGTCTGCCAGAACAGCGGGTCCGACAGGGCGGTCGCGTAGTTGCCGAGGCCGACGAACCGCCGGTCGTCGGGCGCGGTGATCCGGTAGCTGAACAGCGACTGGTACAGCGCGTTGAGCAGCGGGTACGCGGTGACCGCCAGCATCACGATCACCGCGGGCGCCGACAGCAGCAGCCCCAGCCTGCGCTCGGCCCGGCCGCGGTCGGAGATCTCCGCCCGGGCGGGGGCGCCGGCCGGACGCTTCAGCGTCGTATCTGCGGACGTCATCCCGACACCTCCGTTAGAGCAGGGCCTTGCCTTGCAGGACCTCCCGGATGAACCGGGCCGACGCGCCGGGCGTGGTGGCCGGGTTCACCGACGCCGGCGGATGCCACCGGTTCTGGATGGCGCCGGAGACGTCCGTGTAGTAGGGCGTGGCGGGACGGGGGGACGCCGCGGCGATGGAGTCCCGCATCAGCGGGGCCATCGGGAACTCCTTGAGGATGTCGGGATCGTCGAAGATCGCCGGCCGGGCGGCGACGTTGCCCTCGTCGAGCATGTACTGCTTCATGTTCGCCGGTGAGGTGATGCAGCGGACGGCCTCCACCGCCAGGTCGTGGTGCTTGCCGTACGCGCCGACGCCGATCTCGATGCCGCCGAACGGCGGCTTGCTCTCCTGCTGCGGGTTCACCCTCGGATACCGCGCCCAGGCCAGGTCGTCGACGATGCTCTTGCTGATGGTGCCCGCCTCGGCGTCGCTCTTCTCGGACCGCCAGACGTAGCCCCAGTTGAGCAGGAAGCCGCCGCGCGGCCCGTTGATCGTCGACAGGGACTGCTCCTCGATGTCGGTGGACAGCGTCGGGCTCGCCGCGGACGACCGGGCCAGCTTCCGGATGATCGACGCCGCCTGCCGCCCGGCGGGCGAGTCGATGTCGATGGTGGCCTCGTCGCCCTTCTCCACGTCGCTGATGACCCGGCCGCCGGCGGACGCGATCAGGGCGTTGATCCACACCATGTAGCCCTCGTACCGGTTGCCCTGGACCCCGATCGTGGTGTTGGTGCGGATGGCCGCGTCGATCAGCTTGTCCCAGGTGAAGTCGGGCGCGTTCGGGTCGATGCCCGCTTTCTGCGCCACCGACTTGCGGTACCAGAGCAGCTGGGTGTTGGCCCAGAACGGCGCCGCGTAGAGCTTGCCCTCCCACGTGGAGCTCTGCACCGCGGTCTCGAACACGCCCTCGGTCAGCGGCGCGGCCTCGCTCTGGGTGAACGGGCGCAGGAACCCGGCGTTGGCCGCCTCCGCCACGAACACCGGGTCGAGGCTCATCAGGTCGAGCCCGGAGTCCTTGGCCGCCAGCCGCCTGATCAGCTGCTCGCGCTGCTGGGTCGCGTCGTTCGGCAGCAGCGACGTCTCGATCCGGTACTTGCCGCCCGCCGCCTGCGTGCAGGACTTCGCGATGGCCGCCTGCCCGCCGTCGTCGGGGTTGATGTACCAGGTGAGCTTGGGCGCCCCGCCGCCGCCCCCGCAGGCCGACAGCCCTCCGGCCACCAGGGCCAGGGCCAGCGCCGCCCGCAACCGTCCCGGCGGGCCGTGCCGCCCGGTGGCCCTCGTCCGCCGCCGGGCGCGTCCCGGCCCGTCCAGCTTCGCTCGTCCGACTCGCTCGACCATGGGGCCTCCCGCAGCCACCCGCCGCACCGCGGCACTTCGCCGGACCGCGGCCCGGGCGGGATGGATCTCCATTCGAACACCGGACTCGGTGACTGTCGAGATCCAAAGAGTAATCGGACGGCAAAGCAGACCACATGCGGACCACCAACCACAAGGGTCACGCCGGGACGCGTCCCGGGTCGTACAGCCAGCCCGCGTGCTGGACTCCCTTGATGACCGTCCTGACCTGCCGGAACAGGGTCGGCGGGAGTGCGCAGAGCCCGCTGTCCACCACGTCGTGGTAGATCAGGTCCGAGACGATGAGCGCCACGTTCCGCTCCGGATGGGCGTCCAGGTACCGGCGCACCGGCCGGGCGTCGAGGAGGCGGCTCACGACGACCGGCGCGTGCCCGGCCGGCCCCAGCACCGCCGGCCATCCGATGATGAGCGCCCCGTGGTGGAGCGCGAGCCGCACCCGCAGCCGCCGCCCCGGGCCGCCGCGCTCCTCCAGGGCGGCGAGCGCGCGTTCGAGGGCGGGGGCGAAGACGCCGGTGACGGTGACGATGTCGGCGTCGTCCGGCAGCACCGCCAGCACACCGTCCCCGGCGACCTGCTGCGCCCAGGCGGCGCGGTCCAGCCCGGCGTCCGCCGCGGCCCGCTCCATGGCGTCCAGCAGGTCGAGCTGGGCCGCCACCTGCATGCGCGGCGTGCGGAGGCTGTAGCCCTGGATGTCGACGGCGAGCAGCAGCCGGAACGTCAACCGGATGTCCACGGGACGCTCCGGGACCCGCGGTTCCGGGACGGGTGCTGGGACGACCGTCATGATGCCCTCCGCCTCGTGCATCCCCTGGACCGGCTTCCCGGGCCGGCCGGGGTTGCATTCAGAATGGCACCCGGGAGAGCATGACAGAAGCCGGATAAATGGGCGCCGAAAGCAGAATGCCAGGTGGCGCGGAGCGATCCGGCAATGAGCAACGGAGCAAACTGGAGCACGTTCCCGCCAGCCGTCGGAAAGCTCCTGCTAAAGGCTCACCGATCGAATGTTCCCTGCCCTTCTGCTACGTGGCAGAACGGCATATGGGGGCGACCTGTCCTCGACGTTACATTCTTCTTGTCGGCCGGTATGAAGAAGGCGCGGAGAGATCGCGGACCCCGACCGACCCGCGAGCCCTCCGCGCCTTCGCCTGTGGGGCGGTGGCGCGGTGGCGGCCTAGTAGCCGCCGCCCGACCCGTAACCTCCGCCGCTTCCTCCGTCACCGGTCCCCGAACCGGAACCCGAGCCGGTGGCGCGCTTGCCGGACGGCTGCGTGGCCCACCAGACGCCGCCGACGCCCTGGCCCTTCGTGTCGCCCGGCTGCTCGTCCTTCTCGTAGTAGTACATGGGCCAGCCGTCGATGGTGAGCTGGCACTTGCCGTCGTCCTTGCGCTCGATGAAGTCGACGAGTTTCTTGGAGACGCCTTCGACCTTGAGTTTCTTGAACCCGTTGAACACGACCGGCGGCCACGCCTTCTTGCACGAGCCGAAGCAGGTCGTCGTGGGCGGCTTGTCGGTGTCCTTGTCGAACCGGTAGAGCGTCCGGCCCTTGCCGTCGGTCAGGATCATCCCGAGTTTCGGATCCCGCCTGGCCTTGACGACCGTCCAGCCCTTCCAGCGGTTGTCGTTCGCCTTCTTGACCGGCGCGGCCTTCTTGCCGGTCGGCGCCGCCGCGTACCAGGTGCCGCCGACGCCCTGCCCCTTGGTGTCGCCGGGGCTCTGGTCCTTCGCGTACCGGTACAGCGGCCATCCGGCGAGCGTGACCTGCCACTTCCCGTCCGGGCGCTTCACCTTGCCGACCAGCGACTGCTCGACGCCCGTGACCTCGGTCTCCCCAGAACCGGCCTCCACCGGCGGCCACGCCTTGGCGCACGCCCCGGCGCAGGTGGACGCGGGCGGGCGGGCGGTGTCGTTGTCGAAGCGGTAGAGCGTCCTCCCCGCGCCGTCGGTGACGACCTTGCCGAGTTCGGTGACGCTGGCGACCTCCAGGGCGGACGGCTTCGGCACCGGCGACGGCGACGGCTCGGTGGACGGCCGGGCCTGCGCCTGCGATCCCGCGGCGTTCTGCTTCCCCCCGGCCTTCTCCTGCCCGCACGCGGACAGCACCAGTCCCGTCGCCGTCAGGGCGGCCGCAGCGGGGATCGCCCAACGTGGGAATCTCATGTCGTGGTCCTCCAGGTCGTCAGGGCCCCGGCTCCGGTTCCGGGTCCCGCACGTCGATCACGGGGAGCCGCCGCACCGCTCTCCTGGATCGTGGAACAGTACGGTGAAGCCCGCGGACCGGGTTCAACGCCGCGGAACCGGTCGGATGCGTACCGAGTCGGATACGTACGGCGATCGTGAGGAAGGCAGCGGTGACCACCGGAAACACACCCCCCGGCGGACGGGTCGACCTGAGCAAGGATCCGCGCAGGGACCTGCGCAAGGACCTGCGCGACGGTGGGCCCGAGCCGCGCCCCGGCCCGGCGTGGATCGTCGTCCCCGCCCGGATCGTCGCGCTGATCGTGGTGGTGCCGGTCCGCCTCGTCCACGACCTGCTCGTCATCGTGGGCCGGGGCGTCCGGGCCGGGTGGAACCGGCTGATGCGGGGCCTCGCCGCCATCGGGCGCGGGATCGGCGCGGTGTTCAACCTCCTCGTGATACGGCCGCTGCGGTGGCTGGCCGTCGTGGTGGTCCTCGGCTTCCTGCGCCGGCTCGGGCGCGGCTCCGGACGGCTCGCACGCTGGTTCCACCGGGTACTGCTCGCGCCCGTCGGACGGTTCATCGCCCTGACCGGGCGCGGTCTCGGACGTCTCCTGGAACTCGTCCTCCTGCGCCCGCTGCGGGCCCTCGGGCACGGGCTCGCCTGGTGCCTCGGCCTCGTCGGCCGCGGGCTCGTGCTGCTGATGAAGGGCATCGGGCTGCTGCTCGGCGTACTGGTGATCATGCCCGCCGGCCTGCTGTGGCGCTACGTGCTGCGCCCGCCCCTCCTCGGCCTCGTGTGGCTGCTCCGGGGGATCTGGAGCGTCCTCGCCTGGCTGGCCCGCGGTGTGTGGAGCGGCCTGACCTGGTTCGGGCGGGGCTGCGTCGCCGTCCTCGCGGCGATCTGGGGCGTGATCGCGGCGGGCCTCGGGCTGCTGGCGGTGGGCGTGGCCCTGCTCGGCCGCGGGATCGCGTGGCTCGGGCACGTCCTGATCGTCGTGCCCCTCCGCGCCCTGTGGCGGTTCGTGCTCGCACCGATCGTGGCGGCGCTCGTCGGAACGTGGCGGCTCGCGGGCCGCATCCTGCGCTGGCTGTGGCGGACGCTCGTCGTCGCGCCCTTCAGGGTGCTGGTCGTCGCCCCGGCGCGCTGGGTGGGGGTGACCGTGCTGCGTCCCATCGGGCACGGCATCCGCGGGACGTGGCGGGTCGCGGTGCGCGACCCCGTCCGCGCCGCCCGCCGGACGATGCGCGAGGCGCGGCGCGACGTCCGGCTCCAGCTCCGCCGCGTCTTCCGCGGACACTGAACCGCACCGGACACTGAAGCTCCCTGGACAGCGGACCGCGCCGGCCTCCCGGAAGGGAGGACCGGCGCGGGAGCGTGTCGCTCAGACGCCGATCGCGTCCCGGCCGGACCCGCCGGCGGGACGGCCGCGGTACACGCGCTGCGGAGTGGGCCACCACGCGGTGGCGTCGTCATTGATCAGCACGCGGCCAGGGTAGGCACCGCTCCGCGCCCCCTCAACGGGTTTTCGCGGGCGCCGGCTGCGATACTGGCGGACGATGTATCGACTCCTGTTCTCACTGGTCATCGCCCGTGTCCCCGCGGAGACCGTCCACCACCTGACGATCCGCGGGCTGCGCGCGATCCAGGCGGTGCCGGGCGCCGTGCGGCTGCTGCGGCTGCTGCTCGTCCCGCGCGACCCGGCGCTGGCCGTCCGCGCGTTCGGCCTGGACTTCCCGAGCCCGCTCGGCCTCGCCGCCGGGTTCGACAAGGACGCCGTCGCCTACGAGGCGCTCGGCGCGTTCGGGTTCGGCCACGTCGAGATCGGGACGGTGACCGGGCGCCCGCAGCCCGGCAACCCGCGCCCCCGGCTGTTCCGCCTCGTCCCCGACCGGGCGGTCGTCAACCGGATGGGGTTCAACAACGAGGGCTCCGAGGCGGCCGCCCGCCGCCTCGCGGGGCGGTCCGCCCGGACGGTCGTCGGTGCCAACATCGGCAAGACCAAGGCCGTGCCCGAGGCCTCGGCCGCCGCCGACTACGTGGCGAGCACCGAGCGGCTGGCGCCGCACGCCGACTACCTCGTCGTCAACGTCAGCTCCCCCAACACGCCCGGCCTGCGGAACCTGCAGGCCGTCGAGCATCTGCGCCCGCTGCTGACCGCGGTCCGCGAGGCCGCCGACCGGTCCGCGCCGCGCCGCGTCCCGCTGCTGGTCAAGATCGCGCCGGACCTGGCGGACGACGACATCGACGCGGTCGCCGACCTCGCCCTCGACCTCGGCCTGGACGGCATCATCGCGACCAACACCACCGTGAGCCGCGACGCCCTGCTCAGCCCGCCCGCGCTGGCCAAGGAGACCGGCGGGCTGTCCGGCGCACCGCTGAAGGACCGGTCGCTGGAGGTCCTGCGCCGGCTGCGCGCCCGCACCGGCGGGCGGCTCACGCTCGTCTCGGTCGGCGGCGTCGAGACGGCCGACGACGTGTGGGAGCGCGTCCGCGCGGGCGCGACCCTCGTCCAGGGCTACACCGGCATGATCTACGGCGGCCCGCTCTGGGCGCACCGCGTCAACCGCGGCCTCGCCCGCCGCCTGCGCGCCGGCGCCTTCCGCACCCTCACCGAGGCACGCCGCTAGCCGCACCGCCCACGGGCGCCGGTCACGGCGACTCCGGAAGGACGAAGAAGCCGTCGGCGATGAGTTCCGGCAGGACGGCGTCGGCGTGCGCGCGCACCTCGTCCGGCTCCATCCCGGTGAGCTGGGCGATGGCGTCGAGGAGCGGGGCGAGGGGCAGGCCGCCGTCGCAGACCCCGGCGAGGCCGGCCTCGACCGTGCCGACGCCGGCGGCACGGCGGAGCCGCCCGGTCTGCCGGAGGACGATCCGCTCCGGATCCTCGGCGCCGGGAGCCCCGATCTGTTCCTGGACGAGACCGGGCGCCGCTGACAGCGTCCGTCCACAGCCTGTGGAAAACTCCGCGCCCGCGGCGAGGCCGTCCAGCACCTCGGGAACGTACGCGCCGACGGGCTCCTCCACCGCGTGCCGAAGCTCCTCGATCCGGACGGCCGGGCGGTCGCTCCGCCGCAACGTGATCCAGCCGAACCCGATCCCGGTGACGCCGAGCCGGTCGAAATGATCGAGCCACGCCTCGTAGCGCACCCGGTATTCGGGAGTGCCGGCCTCGCACGAATCCCGGAGCCACAACTCGGCGTACTCCGCCGGATCCTGGACGTCCCGCTGGACGATCCACGCGTCGCAGCCGTCCACCCACGCCCCGACGCGCTCCTCCCACGGAACCCCGCCGACATGCAGCCAGTTGGCCAGGAGCTGGCAATATCCACCGTCGTTCAGGTACCGCGCGGCGCCCTCCACGAGCCGCCGACAGAAGTCGTCGCCCGGCATGCCCGACTCCCGGTAGGTGAACCGGGGGCCGGCGGACGGCGCCACGACGAACGGCGGATTGGACACGATCAGATCGAACCGGCGCCCCCGGACGGGCTCCAGCAGTGACCCGCGCAGGAGTTCGGCGCCCTCCACTCCGGACGGCGCGAAGCTCATCGCGGCGAGGTCCAGAGCGCGCGGGTCGACGTCCGTCGCGGTGATGCGCGCGCCCGGAGAGCGGCCCGCCAGATGCACCGCCTGGACGCCGCATCCGGTCCCGAGGTCGAGCACGTTGTCCACAGGCCTGTGGACAACCAGCCGCGCCAGATTCCCGGACGCGCCGCCCGCACCCACCACGTGATCGTCCGCCGGGACGCCGCCGGCCCCCGGCCGCACCGACAGATCGGACACGGCGTATCCGGCGTGCCCGTCCCCGCCGACCGCCTCCAGCGGCTCGACGCGCAGCAGCGCCCGCGCCTCTCCGCCGGACCTCTCCGCGAGTCCCGCCGCGACCAGCTCGTCCGGGACGGCCCCCGCCTCCACGGGCACCTGCAGCCAGAACAGCCGCGTCAGCACCTCGACCGGCGACCCGCCGCGCGTCGCGCGCAGCGCCGGGACGATCTCGTCCCGGGCCAGCGCCCCGCCCGCGACGGGGCCGAGGAGCTCGCGCACCCCGGCGACGGTGTAACCGCTCCCCAGCAACAGCTCACGCACACGACGAAGATCAGGCACCCGCCCATCCTCCCCGAGACGGCTAGCCCTGGGTCAGGTACTTCTGGAAGCCCTTGGCCAGGGATTCGGCGATCCGCTGCCGGAACGCGGCGCTGGACAGCTTCGCGGCGTCGTCCTTGTTCTGCATGTTGCCGCACTCGATGAAGACCTTCGGGACCGTCGACATGTTGAGGCCGCCGAGGTCGTCGCGGCGGTCGATGGCCTTCTTGCCGAGGTAGTTGGAGTAGGCGATGCCGGTGCCGTCGTGGTAGGCGTCCCGCAGGGCCTTGCCGAGCTCGGCGGACCTGGACACCATCGTGGCGTTGCGGCCGATGGAGATCGGCTCGATGATGTGGAAGCCGTGCCCGGACGAGGACGCGCCGTCGGCGTGGATCGACACCGCGGCGTCGGCCTTCATCCGGTTGCCGAGCGCGGCGCGCTCGGTGATGCACGGGCCGACGCCCTTGTCGTCCTTGCGGGTCAGCGCGACCTTGGCGCCGCGGGAGCGCAGGATCTTGGCGAGTCGGTTGGAGACGTCCCAGGTGAAGGCGTGCTCGGCGTAGCCGCCCTTGGTGGCGGTGCCGGCCGTGTCGCACTCCTTGCTGCCGTTGCCGATCTTGACCTTCTTGCGGATCTCGGCCGGGTGCGAGGCGTTCCCGCCGTTGTGGCCGGGGTCGATCACGACCACCTTGCCGTCCAGCGACGGCGCCCCGCCGCCGCCCTCCGCGGTCGACCCGCCGCCTCCGGGCGCCGCGCCGGCGGTCGGCGGCGCCGCCTGGCCGGCCCCTCCGGCCTCCCCGGAGGAGCCGCCGCACGCGGTGAGCGCGCCCAGGCACAGCGCGATACCGGCGACCGCCGGGCCGCCTTGATGGATTCGCACAGGCCGTTTCCTCCGTGACGCCTTCGTTACCGACCCTGACAGTCTGCACGCCGCGGGAGGTACGTCAAACGAACTCCGCCGAACCCGTCCCGCTCAGCGGAGCGGGTCCTCCTTGCCGAGCAGCGCGGCGAGGGCGCGGGCCTCGTCCGCGTCCAGGCCGAGGACGACCCGGGGACGGCCCCACGGGTGGTCGATCGAATGGGCCACGTAGCTGGCGACGGACTCCGACACCTGCTCGGCCAGGCCGCGCGCGTGCCGCCACTCCGACCACGCGCGTTCCAATTCGCTCGCCGCGCGCTGCGCGCACGACACCAGTTCCGGATCACGCACGAGCTGAACCCCCCTGGGTGGACACGACTCTCCGGTCCGCCGGCGGGGTCCCGTCCGGGCGGCCTGCGCCGAGGCCGCCCGGGACCGCCCGCCGGCGATGAGTCCCATTAACCCCCCGCCGGCGGGGCGCGGGCCGCTGAATACGGCAGGTTTGGCCGCCCCCTTACCCGGCGCGTACCCAAGCCATACCGGCGGTGGGCACGCGGCCGCGCGCCCGCGCCGTTCATGGACCGGGACGGGTGGGGTGCTGCGGGAAGCGAGATGAGGCGGGGGGACGTCCTGCGGCGCGCGGGCGGACTACGGGGCGGTGGGAGCGGGCCCCGTCGTCGAGCGGACCACCAGGTGCGGGACCACCAGGTTCTGCCGGGCTGGCCGGGACGGGTCGCCGATGCGCGCGGTGAGCAGCTCGGCGGCCACGCGTCCCATGTCGCGGCGCGGCTGGTCCACGCTCGTGAGAGAGATGTGCCGGATCGCGGCGAGATGGGTGTTGTCGTACCCGACGATCGACAGGTCCTCGGGGACGCGCATGCCGAGCTCGTCGGCGGCCGACAGCGCGCCGGTGGCGACCAGGTCGTTCGGGGCGAAGATCGCGGTCGGGCGGGGGTCGCGGCGCAGCAGCGCGCCCGCGGCGCGGTAGCCGCCGTCCTCGGTGAAGTCGCCGGGCTCGGCGACGATCTCCTCGCCCAGCCCGTGCCGGCGCATCGCCTTCTCGTAGCCTGCGCGGCGGTAGCGGGCGGTGGTGGAGCGGGCGCCCTCGATGTGCGCGATGCGGCGGTGGCCGAGCTCGACGAGGTGGTCGACGGCCAGGCTGGCGCCGAGTTCGTCGTCGTCCACGACGATGTCGACGCCGACGACGTCGCGTTCCCCGACGACCACCACGGGGACGCTCGCCGCGGCCTCCTTGAGCGACTCCGGGACGACGCTGAGCAGCACCAGCCCGTCCACCCGCATCTCCAGGAACGCCTCGACCGCCTCGGCCTCGAACATCGGGTCCCAGCGGCCGCTGCCGACGAGCATCCGCAGGCCCGCGCCGTGCAGGGTCTCCTGCAGCCCGTCGAGGAACTCGGCGAAGAACGGGTTGTGCAGGTCGGCGACGATGGCGCCGACCAGCCGGGTGCGCCCCTCGACCAGGCTCCGCGCCACGGCGTTCGGCCGGTAGCCGAGTTCCCGGGCGGCCTGCAGGACGGCCTGCCGGCGCCGCTCGCTCACGTGCGGTGACCCCCGCATCACCAGGGAGACGAGCGACTTCGACACTCCGGCCCGCTCGGCGACGTTGCGGATCGTCGGTTTCGGCGCGGGCACCGCCCTCCCCTCGTCGCGCGGGGCGGGAGAGGGTTCGCTGCGCGGCCGTGGCACCGCGCCCTCTCCCTTCCTGTCGTGCGGGGGATTCGCTTCATCAGCTGACATGGCACTCCGTCCAGGGGGACCTGCAGGATTTGCCGCGACGGCGCGCCGGTGAGGGGTTCGGCGCGCCGCCCTCCGCTCGGGAGGAGATGCCATGATGCCGCGCCTTCCCCCCAAATCGTCGCAACAGTGAGTAACGGGCATACGGCAATGGGGGTTCGGGCCTGTGGTGTCCCGGATCACAGCGGCGCCGGGACGGGATCACGACCCGGTGAAGAGCCTGTTCCGCCGCCCCCCGGCGGGGCTCGCGCGGGCCCGGCTCGGGATACGCTGCCCAGGTGGGAGATCGTGCGGTGGCCGGTGCGAAGGTGCCCGGTGAGAAGGTGCGGGGCCGGACGGGCGGCGGACGGGGCCGTCGCCGGCTCAGCGTGGACGAGCGTCGGGACGAGCTGATCGAGGCGGCGCTGCAACTGTTCAGCACGCGCTCACCCGAGGACATCTCGATCGACGACGTCGCGGCCAAGGCGGGCGCCTCGCGGGCGCTGGTCTACCACTACTTCGGCGGCAAGTACGAGCTGTACATCGCGGCCCTCGGCAGCGCCGCGAAGAAGCTGTCGGTGCTGCTGGAGCCGCCCACCGAGGGCAAGCCGCTGGAGCGCCTGCGGATCTCCCTGAAGCGGTACTTCGACTTCGTGGAGAGCCACGCGGCCGGTTACACCGCGCTGCTGCGCGGCGGCCCGGCCGACCGGTCGGGCGAGGCGGGCGAGATCGTCGACGGCATCCGCCGGCTGCTCCTCGACCGCATCCTGCACTCCCTGGACGTGGACGTCCCGCCGCCCGTCCTGCGCATCACGCTGCGCTGCTGGATGGCGACCGTGGAGACCGCCGGGCTGGACTGGCTGGAGAACCGCGACGTGCCCCGCCCCGACCTGGAGCGGCTGCTCGTCGACCAGCTCGTGGTCATCATGCAGGTCGCCGGGCGGCACGACCCGGGCACGGGCGCCCTGTTCGACCGCCTGGCCCAGGAGGAGCTGGGCTCCTCCTGAGACGCGCGTGCCGGCGGAGCCTTCTGGGGCCTAGTGTCCGCTTGTGGACGCACGAGTCTGAATTGTCCGAAATTCCGCCCAGCTCAGCCGGCGTCCGCGACGACCCCGGCGATCGCCGCGCCGTCCTGGATGCCGGGCACCCCCGGCGTCCGGCACCCAAGACGACGCGATGGGTGCTTCCTACTCCGAGCGCTGCTGCGGGATCCCCGCGAGCAGCGCCCGCACCTCCGCCTCGCGGTAGCGGCGGTGCCCCCCCAGCGTCCGGATGGACGTGAGCTTCCCCGCCTTCGCCCAGCGCGTGACGGTCTTGGGGTCGACGCGGAACATCGTCGCCACCTCCGCCGGCGTCAGCAGGGGCTCGGCCTCTGGCGTACGTGCTGACATGTTTGCGGCCTCTCCTCCGTGGACCGATGACAGCGATCCTGCGGTTGTTCCTCGCGCGGTCACTGATGTCCCCTATGGCCCGAAAGAGCCACTATGACATCACAACGTGTAACCTTGCCACCACTCAGCGCAACAAGCAAGTTCTCGGCGGTAGTTGCGTGCAAACATCCCCGCGGATGCGGGGCGCCGCGGCCGTCTGGTGGTCCCTGGGTCACGCTGCGTGATTCTAGCGACACGTATAGTCGTATCGCGCGCAGATTCGGGAAATTTGTTTTAGTTCGCCGACTCCAGCGCCCGGACGGGCCGCCAGCGGGCCAGGAGACGCTTGTACATCGCGACGGTCAGCTCGGCCTCCCCCCGCTCCATGCCGGTGAGCGCGACCGTCATCTCGGCGACCGACTCGTCCGTGCGGAGGGTCTCGTCGGACAGCAGATGGACGAGCCCGCCGTAGTCGAGCTCCACGAGCCCGCGCGGATGGAACTCGCCGAGCCACCGGCCGAGCGTCTCCAGGCGGCCGGCCGACAGGAGGTAGACGTCCCCGGTCCCGTCGCCGAGGTTCTCACGTACCACCGGGAGGGCGGCGGCCACCCGTCGGCGCGCCTCGCCCATCGAGGTGACGTAGATGAGCGTGCGCGTGGGCGCGGCCGTCGCCGGGCCGTGCCCCGGCTGCTCCTCGGGCGCCTCGTCCTGGCGGCGGTACCCGGTGCCGGGCGTGCCGAGCATCAGGCAGCGCTCGCCGCGGGCGAAAGGGACGAACCAGTCCAGCGGGACGTGCCAGGTGCTCGTCAGGATGTGCGGGCGCAGGGACCGGCCGGAGCGCTTCCACTGGTCGAAATCGCCCATCACCCGTGCCGACAGCGGCGGCGGGACGAACGCCGCCGCGACGCCCGCCGCGTGCTCGTTCCTGAACCGCTCGAAGGCCAGCCAGGAGCGCAGCCGGGTCTCCCACGGGCACACGTAGATCATGTCGTCCAGGCGCCGCACGTAGGCGTCCCTGCTCTCCCGCTCCGGGACGACCTCCGGAGGCGAGGCCGTCAGCCTGAGCGCGGCCTCGCGGTGCTCCACCCCGAGCGCGTGGATCCGCCTGGGACGGCGCCTGGACTCGGCGTAGACCGTCCACAGGGTCCGCGCGGGCTCCGGGAAGGCGGTCACCGGTTCATAAACCCGTAGGTACGCGGCGTACGGAAGCACGACCGCATCGTTACACGAGATTCGGCCAGGCGTGGCGCCATCACGCACCCTAGGCTGATCTTAGAGACAGAGAGGAGGGCACTACCGTGCCTAATGTCTTCGGGGCGCCCCACAAGGGCACCGAACCCCGACACGAGCAGGTCGTCTTCTGCCAGGACGAGGCCAGCGGCCTGCGCGCCATCATCGCGATCTACTCCACCGCGCTCGGCCCGTCCCTGGGAGGCACCCGCTTCTACCCGTACGGCTCCGAGGAGGACGCGCTCGCCGATGTGCTGAACCTGTCCCGCGGCATGGCGTACAAGAACGCCCTCGCCGGACTCGACCTCGGCGGCGGCAAGGCCGTCATCATCGGCGACCCGGAGGTCGACAAGACCGAGGCGAAGCTGCGCGCGTACGGACGGTTCGTCCAGTCGCTGAACGGCCGGTACTACACCGCGTGCGACGTCGGCACCTTCAGCGAGGACATGGACATCGTGGCGCGCGAGTGCCGCTTCGTCACCGGCCGGACGGTCGCGCACGGCGGTGCGGGCGACTCGTCCATCCTCACCGCGTTCGGCGTGTTCCAGGGGATGCGGGCGGCGGCGGAGACGGCCTGGGGCTCCCCCACCCTGCGCGGCAAGCGCGTCGGTGTCGAGGGGGTCGGGAAGGTCGGCCACCGCCTGGTCGAGCACCTGCGCGAGGACGGCGCGGACGTCGTCATCTGCGACGTGAACGAGGCCGCCGTCGACCGCGTCCGGTCCCTGCACCCGGAGGTGGAGGTCGTCGCGGACGCCGACGCGATGGTCCGCCTGAATCTCGACGTGTACGCCCCGTGCGCGCTCGGCGGGGCCCTGAACGACGACACGGTGCCCGTACTGGGCGCCAAGGTGGTCTGCGGGGCCGCGAACAACCAGCTGGCCCACACCGGTATCGAGAAGCGTCTCGCCGACCGCGGCGTCCTGTACGCGCCCGACTACGTGGTGAACTCGGGCGGCGTCATCCAGGTCGCCGACGAGATCGAGGGCTTCAACTTCGACCGCGCCAAGGCCCGCGCGACCGGGATCTACGACACCACCCGGAAGATCTTCGCGCTGGCCGCCGACGAGGGCGTCCCGCCGGCGGTGGCCGCGGACCGGCTCGCCGAGCGCCGGATGTCCGAAATCGGGAGACTTCGCGGCATTCTTCTTTAGTGTCCGACCGATGCCGGTCTGAACGGATGCGCTTCCTAGACCTGTTTAGACCGTTGCAAAACCGTTGCGAGGGCCGCCGCGGGCCGGTGTACGACCGTCCCGCGGTGGCCTTGGCGGGTACTCGTGACCACCGGATACACTGTTGTTATCAGCTACAGGGGCGCCGCCACGTACCGTCGATGTACCGAGCCAGGCGCAAAACGGGTACGGTTGTACCCGTGACTGACGCATGGCTCATCAGGCACCGGTTCGTGTGGTACACGCGCGCGTTGATGGGCCCACGAAAGCCCTGACCATCGAGGGGGTCGAGCCAATGGGTCGCGGCCGAGCCAAGGCCAAGCAGGTAAAGGTTGCCCGGCAGCTCAAGTACAACACCGGCAACACGGACCTCGACCGCCTGAAGGACGAACTGGGAGTCAGCGACTCCGGCGACGACTCCTACGACGAGCTCGCCGAGAAGTACGCCGACTACGCCGATGAGTACGGCACGGAGGCCCGCAAGGACGGCACCTCCGGCTGACAGGCCGACAGTGCGCCACCGCCCGCACGCAGGGCGGTGGCGTTTGTCGTGACCTCCGGATACCGGACGCTCCCTCCGCCGGGCGCGCTCCACACCGGCCGCCGAACGGGCCTCTCGCACGATTTCGGAGGTTCACGGTCCCCGTGTGACCTCTGGGGGGCGTGAGGCGTTCAGCGGGCGGCTCAGCCCGTCGTACGGGCGGCTCCGTCACTCCGGCAGCTCCGCCACTCGGGCAGCCCGTCACGCGAGGCGGGCCGTCACGCGAGGCGGGCCGTCCCGGTGCCTTCGGTGATCTCGCCGAGCCGCCACGACGGCATGCCGCGCGAGGCCAGCAGCCGCAGCGCGGCGCCGGCGGCGTCCGGTGCGACGATCGCGGCCATCCCGACGCCGAGGTTGAACGTCTTGTCCATCTCGGCCTGGGGCACGCCCCCGCGCGCCTGGAGCACGCGGAACACCGCCGGGACCTCCCAGGAGGCCCGGTCCAGGACGGCGTCCGCGGTCGGGGGCAGCGAGCGGGCCAGGTTCGCCGCGAGCCCGCCGCCCGTGATGTGCGCGAACGCGCGCACCCCGCCCTCTCGCGAGAGGGCCAGGCAGTCCTTGGCGTAGATGCGCGTCGGTGTGAGAAGTTCCTCACCCAGCGAGCGGCCGAGCTCGGACGGCCGGGACTCCAGGGTCAGATCCGTCGTCGCCAGGATGTGCCGGACGAGCGAGTACCCGTTCGAGTGGATCCCGGACGACGCCATGGCGATGACCGCGTCGCCCACCTGGACCCGCTCCGGTCCGAGGACCTCGTCGGCCTCGACGACCCCCGTCCCGGCGCCCGCCAGGTCGAACTCGTCCGGCTCCAGCAGGCCGGGGTGCTCGGCGGTCTCCCCGCCGACGAGAGCGCATCCGGCCAGGGCGCAGGCGTCCGCCACACCGCCGACGATGTCGGCGATGCGTTCCGGGACGACCTTCCCGCAGGCGATGTAGTCGGTCATGAAGAGCGGTTCCGCGCCGCACACGGCCAGATCGTCGACGACCATGCCGACCAGGTCGTGCCCGATCGTGTCGTAGACGCCGAGGCGCCGGGCCAGGTCGACCTTGGTGCCGACACCGTCCGTGGACGTCGCGAGCAGGGGCCGCTTGTAGCGCAGGAACGCCGACGCGTCGAAGAGGCCCGCGAACCCGCTGACGTCGTCGACGACCTCCGGGCGCCTGGAACGCGCCACCCGGGACTTCATCAGCTCGACGGCGCGCTCGCCCGCCGCGATGTCGACGCCCGCGGCCTCGTAGGAGGCCGTCCGGCGTTCCGTCATCGGGTGACCTCCAGCAGATGCTTGCCGCGGGCGTTCTCGTCCACCGGGATGGGGTACTCACCGTCGAAGCACGCCCGGCACAGGCGGTCCTTCGCGATGTGCGAGGCGGAGATCAGCTCGTCCAGCGAGATGTAGCCGAGGCTGTCGGCGCCGATGGAGTCGCGGATCTCCTCGACCGACAGGTGCCCGGCGATCAGCTCGGCGCGGGTCGCGAAGTCGATGCCGTAGAAGCACGGCCAGGAGACGGGCGGGCTGGAGATGCGCACGTGCACCTCGGCGGCACCCGCGTCCCGCAGCATCGCCACGATCGCGCGCTGGGTGTTGCCGCGCACGATCGAGTCGTCCACCACGACCAGCCGCCTGCCCTCGATCGCCTCGCGCAGCGGGTTCAGCTTCAGCCGGATGCCGAGCTGGCGGATCGTCTGGGACGGCTGGATGAACGTCCGGCCGACATAGGAGTTCTTCACCAGCCCCTGGCCGTAGGGGATGCCGGACGCCTCGGCGTAGCCGATCGCGGCCGGGGTGCCCGACTCGGGCGTCGGGATGACCATGTCGGCCTCGACCGGGTGCTCTCGGGCCAGCCGCCGCCCGACCTCGACGCGGGTCGCCTGGACGCTGCGCCCGGCGATCGTGGTGTCGGGCCGAGCGAGGTAGACGTACTCGAACAGGCAGCCCTTCGGCCGCGCCTCGGCGAACCGCTCGGACCGCACGCCGGCGCCGTCGATCGCGACCATCTCGCCCGGCTCGATCTCCCGGACGAACCGGGCGCCGACGATGTCGAGACCGGCCGTCTCGGACGCCACCACCCAGCCGCGGTCCTCCAGGGCGCCGAGGACGAGCGGCCGGACGCCCTCGGGGTCGCGGGCGGCGTACAGCGTCCCCTCGTCCATGAAGACCAGGGAGTACGCGCCGCGGGTGGCCGGGAGGATCTCCCGCGCCGCCGCCAGCGGCCCGCCCTCACCCTGGTCGGCGAGCAGCGCCGTCAGAACCTCGGTGTCGCTCGTCGCGGTCAGCACGCCGGGCTCCAGCCGTGCCGCAAGCTCCTGCGTGTTGATCAGGTTGCCGTTGTGGACGAGCGCGAGCCCGCCCGCGTCCGTCGACCGGAACGTGGGCTGCGCGTTCTCCCACGTCGGCGAGCCCGTCGTGGAGTACCGGCAGTGGCCGACGGCGATGTGGCCGCGCAGGGTGTTCAGCACCGACTCGTCGAAGACCTGGGCGACGAGGCCCATGTCCTTGAACACGACGATGCGGGAGCCGTCGCTCACGGCGATGCCCGCCGACTCCTGCCCGCGGTGCTGCAGCGCGTAGAGGCCGTAGTAGGTGAGCTTGCTCACTTCGGCCCTGGCCGCCTGGTCGGCGGGGACCCAGACGCCGAAGACCCCGCAGGCGTCCTGCGGAGCGCGGTCAGTGGGATCGATGTCGTGGCTCAGACGTCCGTCACGGAGAGGCACGTTGGCCAGTCTAGATGGCGGGTTCACCTGCTCCGATCGGTGGCATCTCCTTAACGGACCTTTACCCCTGCGAACCATGGGCATCACACGGTGCGGGGGACTCTGAGGACGGACACGTGGAGGAAATGCATGACGCTGCCCGGGTACCGGATGTACTCGCCCCCTGCACCGCCCAGGAAGAGCACGCTGGCGCGGGCCTCACAGGTCCTCGGAATCGTGGGCCTGGTCGGTCTCGCCGCATGCTTCGCCGGTCTGGTGCCGGCCATCGTCGGCCTCATCCTGGGCACGGTCTCTCTGGTCCGGCGTGATCCTGACCGGCGCCCCGCTCTCGTGGGGGTCGTCTGTTCGGGCCTCGCCGTCGTCATCGGTGCCCTGGCGCTCTCCTGGCTGCTCAGCAAGGCCGCCCAGTGCGGGGACGAGGCGCGGTACCCGGACGACCTGTCACGCCGAGGCTGCGTCGAACGCGAGTTCCCGTTCGCCCAGGCGAACCCCTAGCCCGCCGGGTCCGCGAGTGCGCGGACGGCCTCCCCGTCCAGGGCGGAGGCGTACACGCGCAGATCGTCCATGAGACCGCCGAAACCCGGCTTGGTGGGTTCGCGGCCCAGGTAGATGGGGCCGGCCGGTGTGACGACGGGATGCTCCAGCGGGAGGGACGCGTCCTGCCTGCCGTCGATGTAGACGTACATGCCGGCGGCGTCCACGACGAACGCCACGTGCGCCCACTCGCCCACGGTCAGCCTGCTGCGGCTGTCGACGAAGTCCGGGCCCTTGATGGTGAAGAGCTGGACGCGCAGCCTCATCGCGTCCGGGTACAGCCAGAGGCCGAGGCCCCGCGCGTCGTTCTCGGCGACCGGCTTGTAGAGGAGGCTGCGCCATTCACCGGTCGGCTCCTCGGTGACCTGGACGAAGAAGGCCACGCTGAACCCGAAGATCTGGCTGAAGACGAGCTGGGGCGCGGCCGGGATCACCACGCGGTCGTCCCCGGCGAGCGACAGCGCCGTCCCGTCCCGCGCGGGGACGATCCGGGCCCGGCCGCCGAGCTCGGCGGCCGGGGCGGCGCCCGCCGCGACGGCGACCGTTCGGCCGTCCACGGTGTCGGGGTCGAACGTCCAGTGAGCGATCAGCACGGGACCACCTCCGGTAGGGCGGAGGCTATGCCCGCCGTGCCGCTCAGTCGAGAGGTATGGGAAGGTACTCCGTCAGGTCCGCGCGCGCGCCGCTCGCCCGGACCCGTCCATCGGCGACCGCGTCCGCCCAGGCCAGCCGCCCGGTGGCCAAGGCGATCCATGTGGCGGCGTCCATCTCCACCACATTCGGTGGCGTACCCCGGGTATGGTGCGGGCCGTCGATGCACTGAACGGCGGCGTGAGGTGGCACCCTCACCTCCACCGATCGTCCGGGGGCCAGCTCGGCAAGCCGGTCGAGCAGGTACCGCACCGCTCCCTTGACGATCGGCCGGGACGGCTCGGCGCCTCCCGCCCCGAGTCCGGCGACGACCGTGTCCAGGGCCGCGCGGCGCAGGTCGCCGGGCTCGTCCGTGCCGGTGTACGGCGGGAGGCCGAGCGCGGTGCGCTGCTCGTTCAGTACGGCGGGGGAAAGCGGTGTTCGCGGCATCGCGGACGACGCTACCGGGTCCGCCGCGGTACCGGCAGGCGGTAGAAAGGACCCCGGTGCCAGGCATGGGGGAGTGGAGTGGACGGGGAGGCCGGGGACGCTGTCCCCGGGGAGACGGAGGTTCGTCAGATGCCCGAGGCGCTGCCCCTGCAGCCGGGTGACCCGCGCAGACTCGGCTCGTACGAGATCGCGGGACGGCTCGGCGTCGGCGAGCAGGGCGCCGTCTTCCTCGGCAGGGACCCGTCCGGCGTGCCCGTCGCCGTGAAGGTCCTGCACGTGCGGCTGAGCGGCGAGCCCGTCGCCCGCGCGCGCTTCGCGGAAGCGTTCACCTCCGCCCGGAAGGTGTCCGGGTTCTACACGGCGGCGATTCTGGACGCCGACGTGGAAGACGACCTTCCCTACGTGGTGAGCGAGTGGGTCGGCGGCCCGACGCTCCAGCAGCTCGTCAACGAGGAGGGCCCGCGCGGCGGCGTCGTCGTCGAGCGCGTGGCCGTCGGCGTGGCGATCGCCCTCGCGGCCGTCCACCGGGCGGGTGCCGTTCATCACAACCTGAAGCCTGGGAACGTTCTTCTCAGCCGGAGCGGGCCCAAGATGGGCGACTTCGGCATCGTGCACGCCATGGAGGCCGTGAACGTCTCCTTCAGCGGGCACATCACCGAGGACCCGGCCTACCGGTCCCCCGAGCAGCTGAGCGGCACGGGCATCGGCCCCGCGACGGACGTGTTCGCCTGGGCGTCGACGCTGCTGTTCGCCGCCACCGGCCGCCCGCCGTTCGGGGAGGGCTCCCCGTCCGAGGTGATGCAGCGGATCATGTACGAGGACGCGGACCTGTCGGGCGTCCCGATGTCCCTGCGTGACGCGCTCACGGGCGCTCTCGCGAAGAACCCGGCCGAGCGGCCCACCGCGAAGGAGCTTCTCGCAAAGCTGCTGGACGCGAAGGGTGCGCTCGTGACCCGCCTGCCGTTCGGGATGGTGGAAGAGGGACGTGCCGTCCTCTCGCCCCCGCGCGCCACCCCTGACGTCCCGTCTCCCGCCGCGTTCGCCTCCGCCCCCAGCACGCCTCCCCCGGTCCCGAGCACGCCTCCGGGGCCGCCCCGGGAGGAGGCGTCCCCGTCCTTCCCCTTGTTCGGGAAGCTCTCGCGCTCCCGGCGCTACAACTCCGAGCCCGGCGCCGAACCGTCCGCCGCCGATCTCGACCCGTCCGCCTTCGAGGCGACGGCGACGTTCGGCGCCCTCGGCTCCGAGCCGCAGGCCGAGCCCGGCGGCACGGACCGGACGGCGACGTTCGACGCGGTCGGCGCCGACTCGACGGCCCGGTTCGACGCCGTCGACCTGCGGAGCGACGCGAACACGGCCGAGCCGTCCCCGCAGCTGATCCCGGGGCTGGGCCACGGCCGGGAGGGCGGCGGGCACCGCTCCCCGTCGACGCCGTCCTTCATGCGGATGCGGCGGCCCGGCAACCACGTCCTCGGCCTGGCGCTGTCGCTGGTCATCGGGGTCAGCGTCGGGATCGCCATCATCGCGCTGGTCCTGTGGCCGCAGCTCAAGAGCGACGACGGGTCTCCGCCGGACAGCACCAACTCGTCCAACAACCGCCCGGTGACGACGATCCCGGCCTCGTTCGCGGGGACGTGGAAGGGGACGCTGGTCAACACCAACCGCAACGCCTCCTTCCCCGTGGAGATCACGTTCGCGGCCGGCGGGACGACCGGACGCGCCGTGTACCCGCGGGAGAAGTGCAACGGCACCCTGCGGATGACCAGGGGCACGGAGAGCGCGCTCAAGATGAACCTGGACATCGGCAAGCCGTGCACGTCCGGGATCGTCCAGATCACGCGGCAGCCGGACGGGACGCTCCAGTACACGTGGAGCAAGCCGGGGACGGCGCTCGCCTACGGGGGCCGCCTGCGCCGCGGCTGATCCGGCGAGACGTCCAATTTTTGGTCTAATTTCAGGACAGTTCCGCTAAGGTTCCCCTCGATCGAGGCCATCGATCATGTGAGGGCCCGCACCGCGGTCCCCCCCGGCAGAAGGAGAAGCCTTGCGGGCTGTCCACCGAAGGCTGCTGCTCGTCGGCACGGTCGCGACCTGCCTCGGCGCCGCCGCGACCCTCCCGGTGCTCGCCGACGACTCCGCCGCCCTGGTGAAGGTGACGGCGGCGGAGGGCACCCCGGTCCCCGGCCAGTACATCGTCACGCTGAAGTCCGGAACGTCCCCCGACGCCGCGGCAAAGAAGGTCAGGGCCGCCGGAGTCAAGCGCTTCGACGGCGTCCTGAACGGGTTCGCCGCCCGGCTGAGCCAGGACCAGCTCGCCGAGCTGCGCCGGGACGGCCGCGTCGCCGCGATCGAGCAGGACCAGGTCGTCTCGGCCAGCACGACCCAGCGCGCACCGCTTCCCTGGGGGCTCGACCGCATCGACCAGCGGTCCGCGAAGCTCTCGAAGAGCTACTACTACAAATCCTCCGGAAGCGGCGTCAACGCCTACGTCATCGACACGGGCCTGGACGTCGGCCACAAGGACTTCGGGGGCCGCGCCTCCGTCGCCTGGGCCGCGAGCAGGTTCGGCGGCGACGGGCGGGACTGCAACGGACACGGCACCCACGTCGCGGGCATCATCGGCTCCAAGACCTACGGCGCCGCCAAGTCCGTCAAGCTGCGCGCCCTGCGCGTCCTGGACTGCAAGGGCGAGGGCTCGATGTCGGACGTGGTCGCCGCCGTCAACTGGCTGCGCACCCACGCCGCCAAGCCGGCCGTCGCGAACCTGTCCCTCGGCGGGCCCAAGTCCGCGGCACTGAACACCGCGGTGATGAACCTGTCCAAGTCCGGCGTGTTCGTGTCCGTCGCCGCCGGCAACGACAACGCCGACGCCTGCAGGTTCTCGCCCTCCGGCGCGGGGTGGGTCATGACCGTCGGCGCGACCACCAAGTACGACAACCGGGCCACGTTCTCCAACTGGGGCAAGTGCGTCGACATCAACGCACCCGGCTACGGCGTCTACTCCACCTGGCCCGGCGGCGGCCACAAGGGCCTCAGCGGCACGTCCATGGCGGCCCCCTACGTCAGCGGCGTCGCCGCCCTCTACCTGTCCACCCACAAGAAGGCCACCTTCCCGCAGGTGCAGAAGTGGCTGAACGACAACTCGACACACACGCTCAAGAGGCTGAAGCAACAGGCGAACCGGCTCGTCTACAAGGGCAAGCTGTGAGGCCTGTCACGTAAGATGGCCCGGCTCCCAGCAAGGAGCCGGGCATCTCGCACTTCGCGCCGTCCCACGCACGCCAGGGGTTTACTCTTGGCGAGGCACAGACGGTTCTTTAACGTCTATTGACCCTTGGCCATGACGAGAGGAGAACACGTGGAGACCCCCGCCTCCACCCGTCGGCCCACCGATCGCCGCCGGGGCGGACGACGCGCCGCTGCGGCTCTCGTGGCCGTCGCCGCCGCGCTGCCCCTGCTCGGCACGGCGACGCCGTCGGCCGGCGCCGCGCCCGCGTCCCTTCCCCTCGACCCGGGCGACAGCAGCAAGTTCGCCAAGCTGAACCGTCAGATCGAGCAGCTCGACAAGGAGTACGGCGGCGACCTCGCCAAGCTGAAGGACGCCGAGTACGCCGCGAAGAAGGCGCTGGACAAGTCCAACGACCTCCAGCACGACCTCCAGGAGGCCCGCGGCCTCGTCGCGCAGCTCGCCGCGAACCAGTACATGACGAACGGCGAGGACCCGACCGTCACGTTCCTGGCCGACGCGAACCCGTCCGACCTCCTCAGCAACGCCACCCTGGTCAGCCACCTCGCCCAGAACAAGGCCGCGAAGGTCGCCCAGATCCAGAAGCTCGTCGACGCCCAGCTCCAGGCCCGCAAGCAGGCCCAGCAGAAGATGGCGGACCTCAAGAAGGAGATCAAGGACCTCAAGGCCCGCAAGGCGAAGATCCAGGCCTTGGTCAAGAAGTACAAGCCGGAGTCGCCGAGCGTCGGCCTGGGCGGCGTCACCCCCCGCATGCTCAAGGTCAAGAACACCATCGACCTGGAGGCGGGCCCCTTTCCCACGATCGGCTGCGTCCGCCTCTCCGGCGACCCCCAGGACCACGCCAGCGGCCACGCCTGCGACTTCATGGTCACCACCGGCGGCGTCATGGCGTCCGGCAGCGCCAAGGCCCAGGGCGACCGAGCGGCCGAGTACGCCATCTCCCACGCGAGCGCCCTCGGCATCAAGTACGTCATCTGGCGCCAGCGCATCTACGACATGCGCAGCCCCGGCTGGCGCTCGATGGAGAACCGAGGCGGCGTGACCGCCAACCACTACGACCACGTCCACATCTCGGTCTTCTAAACGTGAGGGCCCTCCGACCAGGGCCACACCTCACAAGCTCCTCCCCGGGAATCGCTCCCCACGTGTCATCGATCGCCATGCGCGCATCCGAGGGCGTGCCGTCCAGCGACGGGCAGCTGTTGCAGACCCTGCCCAACAAGAAGGCCACCAAGCGGGAACAGCCAAACGTTACGACGCATGCGCGGGGTGTGAAGCGAGAACAAGGGCCCGGCAGCATGCCGCCGGGCCCTTGCAGGTCGTCTTGCAGACTAACGGTCGCGCCAAGGCCAGGCTACGAGAAAGCCCGCCACGCCCATGGAGCAGGCACACCAGAACCCGTACGAACCGCCGGCGAAAAAGTTGGAGAGGAGACCGTGAGGGAAGATGCGGTCGAAGAATGCAAGACCGCAGACACCCCCGACGCCGATCCCGATCAGAATGATCTCGACTAGAATTTTGGGGGCCGCTGTGTCGGCGACGTCCCGCAAGGCGAGCTTACGAGGCGGGCAGTCGACGCCGTCGACCACGTTGACGATGCCGCTGACAACAGTGACGATGATGCCGCCTGCGACAGCGCAGATGGCAAGGCCGACGTGGCCCGAGAAGTCGAACATGCCGCCTCGGTCGCCGTTGTTCATGATGGCGACGCAGACTACGGCCATGACGGCGCCCGCGATGGCACGGACAGCACGGATGACAACACCTCGGTTGAACGCGGCCCTGCGGATGGACATGAACTTCGTCATTGGATGACTCCCGATTTGTTGCACGCGCAAGAACGCGCGACTCGATTCGGGATCTACCGTCCTGAGACGGGACGAACATGCATGGACGCCGTGGCTACCCGCCGACACACCCCCGCCTGGAGTCATGCCTTTGCGCGGGTTCTCAGGCTGCACGCCGTAGCGCAGCCGGTCGCGCAGGTCGGCAAAGCCCTTGACCAGGTATTTCGCCAGGTAGGCGATCAGCTTGCGCGACTGCGGGGCGTGTACTCCACAGGCGGAGCCGGAGGCTTCGCTCTCTCGAAGCTCCGCCGGGTCGGCTTCCGCGATCGCAACGATCGTGGACTTGATCACGATGACGAATCGTGGACGGTTCTTCCCGACCAGCGACCGCAAGGTCGCTCAACCAAGACGGAAGGACCGAATCATGGCGCCTCGAGGACCTCATGGCCGCCCTGGGCCCAGCCCGCAGGGACCGGCCGGCCCCCGCCCCGGAGGTGGCGACGGACCGACGCCTCCGCGGCCGATCCAGCCTCCGACGCCCTGAACAGGCGTTCGGCATAAGCTGAACTCTCACAATATGATCCCGGCGGGAGCGGCTCAGGCCGTCTCTCCGCCGGGATTCTTCGTCTGAGACGGATGCACATCGGGGGCAGTCGGGGCCACGATCAGGTACGAGACGTTGAGAGCCACCGAGGGGACGAGTCCCAGGCCAATGGAGTCGGGCGGGACGATCTCGCTGGTCGTGATCTTGGCAGGTTCAGAACTCGGTCTTCTGGCCGGACCGCCCTCCGACCAGAGGCGGCGTCATGCTCACCGCACGCGCCCGGGGCCTCGGCACCACCTGGACCACCGCACAAGCTCCTCGAACGCGAACTCGCCGCTGCGCTGGGCGTCCCCTACGACGAGGTGATGCTCGCGGCATTCATTCCGCTCGCCTATACGATCGGCACCGATTTCAAACCCGCGCCTCGTATCCCGCGCGACCAGGTCCTGCACTGGGAGCGATGGTGAACGGCTGTTAGGTGGGCGTCCAGCCTTGGGCTTGGAGGCGGTCGAGGGCGCGGTCGAGGATCGCGCGGCCCGGGGCTTCCTTTTCCCACCAGAGCGACCAGCCGACGCTGATGATGAGCTGGGTGAAGGTGTCGAAGTCTCCGTGGTCGAGGTGCCCCGTGTGGTTGTACGCCTGCATGGAGAACGGCGGCCAGGTGACCATGTCGGCCCGGTGGGCCCACAGCGTGCCGTCGTCCACGGGTATCAGCGGGATGTGGACGTCGGCATTGCGGTTGTCGTGGTCGTCGACCACCAGGTGATCCGCCTGCAGCGGCACGCGGGCCATGGTGTCGTGGACGTACATCTCCTGCCATTCGACCCACTGGCCGTCGGAGACATCGTCGGGGTCGTCGAGCGCGCGGGCGGCCAGCTCGAACATGCTCGCCTCGTCGATCGTCTCGGCCTCCGCCTCCACAGAGTCGACGTAGGCGGAGTGCGCGTACGAGGGCGTGTCCGGAGACGTCAGGTACCAGTTCCAGCGGGCCGGGACGTGGCCGCCGATGCCGGGGATGCCGTCGATCTCTTCCACGACCAGCCGGGTGATCCCGAATTCCAGGGGGCGCGCCAGGTCGCGTGACAGTTCACCGAGCGCGCCGATGACGGATCGGGCGGTCACCCGTTCGAAGGCCTGCCACGACAGATCTCCGCGCTTGTGTCCCCGTTCGAGCGCGATTCCCTTGCTGTCCTTGTAGACCCAATGCTCGGCGGGGGTGATCATCTGCGCTCCGGGTTCTACGGGTCGGGGATTATCGTGGCGGTCAGGAAACGGCCGTTCGCGGAGCGGGCGTACGTCACTTCATCGCCGTACGGGATGACGGACGCGAAGGGGATCTCCGTGGGATAGGCGGCCGTGCGGAGATCCGCCAGGTAGGCGTCGTCGGGGAGGTCGGCCGCGGCCGCCGCGATTTCCGGGTCGTCGGACGTGCGCGCCGTGGCGGCCGGCACCGGTTGGACGGCGTTCTCGGGGTGGCGGGACAGCGATTCCTCGTCGCCGAAGAACCAGTCGCTGAACGCCTTCCCCAGGTCGCCATCGGCGCGCAGGGCGGCCTCCAGGCCCGATGCCAGGTTGTCCGCCCAGCTCAGCAGGCTCGGAGCCACCAGGCGAGCGTAGGGCTCCTCCCAGAAACTGAAGACCCGGCCCCAGGAACCGTCCTCCACGTCCACGTAGTACGTCGTCGCGGAACCGTCGCTGTGCAGAAGCCAGTAGGTGGAGGAATCGGCGCCCAGCGGCCAGCTCTCGTTCACCACCGGGACGTGATTGTCGGGCTGGTTGAAGTCGAAGACGTACCGGTCGCCGATCCTGAAGCCGCCGACGGCCCCGAACAAGGCGCGGACGTCTTCGGGGACGGAAATCGCCCACGGAGACATCGCGTCGTCCGGGACGGCCGGTAGTAGCTCTATCCGGCCGTCCGAGATCCTCGCCAGCTCCTGAAAGCGGGCGGCCACTGCGTGCGGCATCCGGTGCGCCTCCTCAAGATCCCTGATGAGGGATCGTAGCCCGAGGAGGCGCCGGTCAGTCGGCGTAGCTGGGAAGCATCCGCTCGTGCGCCTCGCGCAGCTCGGACAGCGGGATGCTGAACAGCTCCTGCTGGTCGCCGTCCGCGCCGCGTCCCGTCACGTTCAGCGCGTCGCCGCCCGCCATGCCCAGTTGGGTGACCGGGACGCCCGCCGACTCGCAGAGGGCCGCCAGGCGCGCCTCGGCGCCCGGACGGACCGCCACCATCGCGCGGGCCACCGACTCGCTGAACAGCGTGACGAACGGGTCGCCCGGCAGGGTGATGCGGGCGCCGAGGCCGCCGCGCAGGCACGACTCCACCAGCGTCTGCGACAGCCCGCCGTCGGACAGGTCGTGCACCGCGGTGACCAGGCCGTCCCGGATGGCGGCGACCATCACCGACGCGAGCGCGGCCTCCGCCTTCAGGTCCACCAGCGGCGGGAGGCCGCCCAGGTGGCCGTAGACGACGTGCGCCCATTCGGAGCCGCCGAACTCCTCGCGGGTCTCGCCGAGCAGCGCGAGCGTGGCGCCGTCGGACGTCAGCGACATGTTCACCCGGCGGCGCACGTCGTCGTGGACGCCGAGGACTCCGATCACCGGGGTCGGGTTGATCGGGGTGTCGCCCGTCTGGTTGTAGAAGCTGACGTTGCCGCCCGTCACCGGGATGCCGAGGTACTGGCAGCCGTCCGCGAGGCCCTCCACGGCGCGCGCGAACTGCCACATGACGCCCGGGTCCTCCGGGGAGCCGAAGTTGAGGCAGTTGGTGACGGCGAGCGGCCGCGCACCGGTCGCGGCGACGTTGCGGTACGCCTCCGACAGCGCGAGCTGCGCGCCCGAGTACGGGTCGAGCCGCGTGTAGCGGCCGTTGCCGTCCAGGGACAGCGCGATGCCCAGGCCGGACTCGTCGTCGACGCGCACCACGCCCGCGTTCTCCGGCATGGCCATGACGGTGTTGCCGAGGACGTACCGGTCGTACTGCGACGTCACCCACGTCTTGCTGGCGAGGTTCGGCGCACCGGCCAGCCACAGGACCGTCCGGCGCAGCTCGTCGCCGTTGGACGGGCGGGTGAGCCGCCCGGGAGTGTCGGACTGCAGCGCGCCGAGGTCCTTCGGCGGCTCCAGCGGCCGGTTGTAGACCGGGCCCTCGTCGGCGGCCGTGACCGGCGGGATGTCGACGATCGTCTCGCCCCGCCACGTCATGACCAGGCGGCGGGTGTCGGTGACCGTGCCGATGACGGTCGCGGGGATCTCCCAGCGGGCGCAGATCTCCATGAAGCGCTCGACCTTGGCGGGCTCCACCACCGCCATCATCCGCTCCTGCGACTCGCTCATGAGGATCTCCTCGGGGAGGAGCGTCTCGTCGCGGAGCGGGACGGCGTCGAGGTCGACGTGCATGCCGCCGGTGCCGGCCGCGGCCAGCTCCGTCGTCGCGCAGGACACGCCGGCCGCGCCGAGGTCCTGGATGCCGACCACGAGGTCCTCGCGGAACAGCTCCAGGCAGCACTCGATGAGCAGCTTCTCCATGAACGGGTCGCCGACCTGGACCGACGGCCGCTTCTGGTGCGACTCCTCGTCGAACGTCGCCGAGGCGAGGACGGACGCGCCGCCGATGCCGTCCGGGCCGGTGAGGGCGCCGAACAGGATCACCTGGTTGCCGGGGCCGGGGGCCACGGCGCGCTTGATGTCCTCGTGCTTCATCACGCCGACGCACAGCGCGTTGACGAGCGGGTTCTGCTCGTAGCAGGCGTCGAAGACCGTCTCGCCGCCGATGTTGGGCAGGCCCAGCGAGTTGCCGTAGCCGCCCACGCCCGCCACCACGCCCGGCAGGACGCGCTGGGTGTCGGGGGCGTCCGCCGGGCCGAACCGGAGGGAGTCCATGACGGCGATCGGCCGCGCGCCCATCGACATGATGTCGCGGACGATCCCGCCGACGCCGGTCGCGGCGCCCTGGTACGGCTCGACGTAGGACGGGTGGTTGTGCGACTCCACCTTGAAGGTGACCGCCCAGCCCTGGCCGATGTCCACGACCCCGGCGTTCTCCCCCATGCCGACCAGGAGCTTGTCGGTCTTCGGGGCCTTCTCGCCGAACTGGCGCAGGTGCACCTTGGAGCTCTTGTAGGAGCAGTGCTCGCTCCACATGACCGAGTAGATCGCCAGCTCGGCCGACGTGGGGCGGCGCCCCAGGATGTGCCGGACGCGCTGGTACTCCTCGTCGTTCATCCCCAGCTCGGCGTACGGCTGCGGACGGTCGGGGGACGCGGCGGCGATGGCGACCGTGTCCGTGCCGTGGTCGGCGGGCCCGATCGCGGGCTGCGGGCCGGTGCCCCGTCCGATGGCCGGCTGCGGCCCCGTCCCCGCGCCCACAGCGGGCTGCGGGCCGGTACCGCGTCCAATGGCCGGCTGCGGCCCCGTCCCCGCGCCCACGGCGGGCTGCGGGCCGGTACCGCGTCCAATGGCGGGCTGCGGGCCCGTCCCGGCGCCCACAGCGGGCTGCGGACCCGTCCCAGGGCCTACGGAAGGCTGGGGGCCGGTGCCGGGGCCGACCGGAGGCTGCGGGCCCGTACCGGGGCCCTCGGCGCCGAACCGGACCAGCGGACCCGTGTTCAGGTCGACGAGCGGCTGCGGGCCCGTCCCCGGGCCGCCGGGCCCCACGGCGGGCTGCGGACCCGTCCCGGAGCCGACGACGGGCTGAGGGCCGGTACCGGGGCCGACGGCGGGCTGCGGACCCGTACCGGTCCCGACAGCGGGCTGCGGACCGGTTCCGGAACCCACGGTGGGCTGCGGGCCCGTGCCGGAGCCGACCCTAGGCTGGGGGCCCGTCCCTGGGCCGACCGCAGGCTGAGGGCCCGTCCCAGTACCGACCGCAGGCTGCGGACCGGTGCCCGTGCCGACGGCGGGCTGCGGGCCGGTGCCCGGCGCGACCGGAGCCTGCGGTCCGGAGTCGGACGGAGGCAGCGGAGCGGCGAAACCGCTCAGGTCGGGCACGGTCAGCGAGGGGTCCGCCGCGGTGACGTTCGGGTCACTGGCGGCGCGTTCCTCCTCCAGCGCACGCGCGAACTCCTGCTCGGGGCCCGGAGCGGGCACCGACGGGACGTCCGACGCCGACTGCTCGCCGTCCAGCACCGGAATGGGCCCGGTGAAGGGCCCCGGCGAGCGCTCGGCCGGAGGCTCCTGCCGGGACGGCCGGACGACGGGCATGTCCTCGTCGACGATGGCCTTGAAACCCTGCGTCACCGCGGGGTTGACGGGCTGGAGCTCAGGGTCGTCGGCGTCGGACTTGAGCTCGCCGAGCCACTCCATCGACGGCTCGTCACTGTCCCGGGTCGCCCGCCCCGAACCATGGGGCCTCTGCTCACTCATGCGTCCTCCTTGTGGGGGACGATCCCCCACACCCCCTGGCCCGCCGTGCTCATGCGTTGACCAATCTCTTAACTACCGAAGCAAAGAACCCGAGACCGTCAGTGGAAGGCCCTGTGAGGGATTCCACGGCGTGCTCGGGATGGGGCATGAGCCCGACCACGTTGCCGGCCTCGTTGCAGATCCCGGCGATGTCGTCGAGGGAGCCGTTCGGGTTCAGGTCGAGGTACCGGGCGACGATCCGGCCGGAGTCGGCCAGCTCGATCAGGGTCTCCCGGTCGGCGGTGTAGCGGCCGTCCCGGTTCTTCACCGGGATCACCAGCTCCTGCCCCTCGGTGTACTCGCTGGTCCACGCGGTGTCGGTGTTCTCCACCCGCAGGCGCTGGTCGCGGCAGACGAAGTGCAGGCCCGCGTTCGGGAGCAGCGCGCCCGGCAGCAGGTGCGACTCGCACAGCACCTGGAAGCCGTTGCAGATGCCGAGGACGGGCAGGCCGTCGTCGGCGGCGGCCGTCAGTTCGGTCATCAGCGGCGCGAACCGGGCGATCGCTCCGGCCCGCAGGTAGTCCCCGTAGGAGAACCCGCCGGGCAGGACGACCGCGTCCACGCCCTGCAGGTCGTGGTCGGCGTGCCAGAGCGCGACCGGTTCGGCGCCGGCGAGCCGCACGGCGCGTGCGGCGTCCCTGTCGTCCAGGGATCCAGGGAAGGTGATGATCCCCACCCGGGCAGCATCCATCTGTTCTGTTCCTCCGAAATGAGGTGCGGCCGGGACGGTCGGGATCTCCTCCGCCGATCACCCCGCTGCGCGTCGCATTCCCCCCGCGCGCGTACCAATCTACCCGGCGCTGTGCATGAGGTCGCGGTCGAGGCGGCCTATCAGTGCCCCGTCGCGCCAGGTCAGCCGCTTCCGCAGGTGAACGACGGTGCCCCGGTCCGGCGCGGAGTCGATGTCGAGGTCGTCCACCAGCGCGCGCATGATCCTAATGCCGCGCCCGGACTCGCTCAAAACGCCCCGATCCTCCGGGGCCGGCCGTGGCCCGCGGCCCCCGTCCGTGATTTTGAACTGACCCATACCCGCGTGGACGTGCCCCGTGACCTCGTAGCCCCCGGTCGTCCGCACGTGCTGGACGACGTTGGTGCACGCCTCGGAGACGGCGACCAGGAGGTCGTCGACGCAGCCCTCGGCGACGCCCATCCCGCGCAGCGCGTCCCCCACCACCCGGCGGACCACCGGGATGCTCCGCACGTCGCGCGGCAGCGCGAGCGAGAACCTCAACTCCACCCGGACACCTCGTGTCACTGCCCCGGGCTTCCCACCGTTCCCCCGGCCCCGGAGCGTGCTCGATGACTCGACGCAGCTAACACTTCCCCGGCGGAATCTCGCGTAACCGCCATACTCGCCGGTGGTTACAGAACGTGAACCTCGTAGTTCTCGATGACGGGGTTCGCCAGCAGCGTCTCGGCGATCTTGCCGACCTGCTCCAGGGCGGCCTCGTCGGCGTCCCCCTCCAGTTCCACCTCGAACCGTTTGCCCTGCCGGACGGCGACGACCCCGTCGTAGCCCATCTGCGGCAGCTTCCGGGCGATCGCCTGGCCCTGCGGGTCGAGGATCTCCGGCTTGAGCATGACGTCCACGACGACACGCGCCACGGTCGCCCCCTCACTGATCAGCGCTTTTCCTTACGATCCAGAAGCGTACGGCACCATTGCCGAGCAGGACCCATCCGCACCCCCGGAGCCGCACGATGAACATCGATGACCTGACCCCGCCGGAGCGCCGTCTCTGGGAGGCCTTCCCCAGGGGCGAATCGATCGATCTGTCCTCCGGCGACCAGGCACTCGACGACATCACGCGGTCCGACCGCTGGGGACACGACCGGGTGGTCAGGGCGGAGGTCCTCGTCGCGCTGCTCGTCGGCGCCGTGGAGGCCGAGCCCGGGCAGGTCGCCGCCGTCCGGCTCGGCGGGGCGCGCATCACCGGCTCGCTGAACCTCGGGCACGCGGAGGTGCGCGTCCCGCTGGCGCTCACCGGCTGCGACTTCGACGAGGCGCCGCACCTGTACTGGGCGACCATGAGCAGCGTCCACCTGATGCGCTGCCGCCTGCCGGGCCTGATCGCGTCCGGTACCCGGGTCGACGGGCACCTGTGGCTGGAGGGCAGCCGCATCAACGGCGGCCTGTGGCTGGACGGGGCGAACATCACCGGCATCCTGAACATGTCGGGCGTCCACCTGTCCAACCCCGGCGGGGACGCGCTGCTGGCCGACCGCCTGTCGGTCGAGGCGAACGTCTACTGCGACCAGGGGTTCACGGCCAACGGCGAGGTCCGGCTGCCGGGCGCCCGCGTCGGCGGCCAGCTGATCTTCCGGGGCGCCCGGCTGCACAACCCGTCCGGCGCGGCCCTGTACGCCAGCCGGCTGGACGTGGCCGCGAACGTGTTCTGCGACGGCGGGTTCGCCGCCGAGGGCGAGGTGCGGCTGCGCGGCGCCCGCGTCGGCGGCTACCTCTCGTTCGTCGGCGCCCGCCTGGCCGCGCCCCAGCGGACCGCGCTCAACGCCGACGATCTGTCCGTCGAGACCGACATCTACTGCTCGGACGGCTTCACCGCGACCGGGGCGGTCAGCTTCTCCGGCGCGCGGGTCACCGGCCAGCTGAGCCTGCGGGACGCCCGGCTGCGGCACGACCAGGGGACGGCGCTCAGCCTCCAGCGCGTCCAGGCCGAGGAGCTGCTCCTGCGCACCGCCGAGCCGGTCAGGGGCACCACCGACCTCTCCTACGCCCGGATCAGCCTGCTGCGCGACGACGCCGCCTCGTGGCCGGAGCGCCTGCAACTGGACGGCCTCCAGTACGAGACGCTCGAACCGCCGCTCTCCGCCCGCGAGCGCCTCGCCTGGCTGCGCCGCGACACCGATGGTTACGCACCCCAACCGTACGAGCGGCTCGCGCAGACGTACCGCTCGCTCGGCCTGGACGCCGACGGCCGCTCGGTGCTGCTCGCCAAGGCCCGCGACCGGCGCAGGACCCAGGGCGTCCCCCGCAAGATCGTCGGCTGGCTGCAGGACGCCCTGGTCGGCTACGGCTACCGCCCGTTCCGCGCCGCGAGCTGGCTCGTCGGCCTGCTGGCCTTCGGGACGATCGTCTTCTCCCTCCACAAGCCGGCCGTCCTCGACGACGGGCACCACCCGAACTTCAACCCGTTCTTCTACACGCTCGACCTGCTCCTGCCCATCGGCAGCCTCGGCCAGGAGATGGAGTTCGCCCCGAAGGGCGTCTACCAGTGGATCGCCAACCTCATCGTCGCGGCGGGCCTGCTCCTCGGCCTGACCGTCGCGGCCGGCGCGACCCGGGCGCTCTCCCGCGAGTGATCGCGGAGCGGGCGGCGACCCCCCGGAACGGCGGCGTCAGCGGGCGGGAGCGGGGTAGGGACCTCGATGCCGGGGCTTGCATCACAGGGTGTGATGTCTGCCACGATGGGATTGCGGCTTTTGTCCCTTACCGGGGAGCAAGGCCGCTGACATCGGCCGGCTGCGCGGCGATCCCGCGTAACGGCCCCGAACGAGGAGTGTCCATCGATGACGATCGACTCCGTGCGCGGCGCGCCCGGCACCCCCGAGCTCGCGCAACCCGAGCTCGTCCAGTTGCTCACCCCCGAAGGGGAGCGCGTCGAACATCCTGACTACCCCCTGGACCTCAGCGCCGAGGACGTCCGCGACCTGTACCGCGATCTGGTGATCGTGCGGAAGATCGACCTGGAGGCCGTGGCGCTCACCCGGCAGGGCGAGCTCGGCATCTGGGCGTCCCTGCTGGGGCAGGAGGCGGCGCAGATCGGGTCGGGGCGCGCCCTGACCGAGAACGACATGGTGTTCCCGACCTACCGGGAGCACGGTGTCGCCTGGTGCCGGGACGTCGAGCCGCTGAAGCTGCTCGGCCTGTTCCGGGGCGTGAACCACGGCGGCTGGGACCCCGCGGAACACATGTTCCACCTCTACACCATCGTGATCGGCAGCCAGACGCTGCACGCGACCGGGTACGCGATGGGCATCCAGCGCGACGGTGTCCTCGGCACACCGTCGGCGGGCGCCACCATCGCCTACTTCGGTGACGGCGCGACGTCGCAGGGCGACGTGAACGAGTCGTTCGTGTTCGCGTCCGTGTTCAACGCGCCGATCGTGTTCTTCTGCCAGAACAACCAGTGGGCCATCTCCGAGCCACTGGAACGCCAGTCGAGGATCCCGCTCTACAAGCGCGCGCAGGGCTACGGCTTCCCGGGCCTGCGGGTGGACGGGAACGATGTGTTCGCCTGCCTGGCCGTGACCAGGAAGGCCCTGGAGAACGCCAGGACGGGCCAGGGCCCGACGCTCATCGAGGCGTTCACGTACCGGATGGGCGCCCACACCACGACCGACGACCCCACGCGCTACCGGCTGAAGGCCGAGGAAGAGGCCTGGAAGCTCAAGGACCCGATCGAGCGCGTCAAGGCGTACCTGGTGCGCGGCGACCTGGCGGACCCGGCGTTCTTCGACAAGATCGACGAGGAGGCCAAGCAGATGGCGCGCGAGCTGCGCGAGGCGTGCCTGGCGCTGCCCGACCCGGAGCCGCTGTCGATGTTCGACCACGTGTACGCCGACCGGCATCCGCTGATGACCGAGGAGCAGGAGCAGTTCGCCGCCTACCTGGCGTCGTTCGAGGAGGAGGCGAAGTGACCACCCTGACCCTCGGCAAGGCGTTGAACGAAGGCCTGCGCAAGGCCATGGAGAACGACCCGAAGGTCCTCGTCATGGGCGAGGACGTCGGCAAGCTCGGCGGCGTCTTCCGGATCACCGACGGCCTGCAGAAGGACTTCGGCGAGGAACGCGTCATCGATACCCCGCTCGCCGAGTCCGGGATCGTCGGGACGGCGATCGGGCTGGCGCTGCGCGGCTACCGGCCGGTCGTGGAGATCCAGTTCGACGGGTTCGTGTTCCCCGCCGCCGACCAGATCATCACGCAGCTCGCGAAGATGCGGATGCGCTCGCTCGGCAAGGTGTCGCTGCCGGTCGTCGTCCGGATCCCCTGCGGCGGCGGCATCGGCGCGGTGGAGCACCACTCGGAGTCGCCGGAGGCGTACTTCACGCACACCGCCGGCCTGCGGGTGGTGGCCTGCTCGAACCCGGTGGACGCGTACGCGATGATCCAGCAGTCGATCGCCTCCCCCGACCCGGTGATCTTCTTCGAGCCCAAGCGCCGGTACTGGGAGAAGGCCGAGGTCGATCTTGAGGGTGGTGTCGGCTCCACCGACTGGGCCCCGCTGCACGAGGCGAAGGTCGTCCGGCCGGGCGAGCACGTCACCGTGCTGGCGTACGGGCCGGCGGTGAAGACGTGCCTGGAGGCGGCCGCCGCGGCGTCCGAGGAGGGGCGCTCGCTGGAGGTCATCGACCTGCGCTCGCTCAACCCGCTCGACATCGGCGCCGTGACGGACTCGGTGAACCGGACCGGGCGCTGCGTCGTCGTCCACGAGGCGCCGGTCTACAGCGGTTTCGGCGCCGAGCTGGCCGCGCGGATCACCGAGCGGTGCTTCTACCGGCTGGAGTCGCCGGTGCTGCGCGTCGGCGGGTTCTCCACTCCGTACCCGCCGTCGCGCATGGAGGACCAGTACCTGCCCGACCTCGACCGCATCCTGGACGCGGTCGACCGGACCTTCGCGTGGTGACGCCGGTGAGCCAGCCGAAACTGTTCAAACTGCCGGACGTGGGCGAGGGCCTGACCGAGGCCGAGATCGTCAAGTGGCACGTCCAGCCCGGCGACACCGTCGAGGTCAACCAGACGATCGTGGAGATCGAGACGGCGAAGGCGATCGTGGAGCTGCCGTGCCCGTTCGAGGGCGTGGTGTCCGAGCTCCTGGTCACCGAGGGCCAGACCGTGGACGTCGGCGTGCCGATCATCGCGGTGGACGCCTCGGTGGACGCCTCGGTCGACAGTGGGGGCTCGGGCGGGGTGGCGACCCCGGTGTCCGAGCCGCCGGCGCAGGCCGCGGCGATGCGCGAGGAGGGCGTGCCGACGGTCAACGAGCCCGGCATGGTGACGCCCGAGGAGCCGCCGAAGCGCCAG
>NZ_JBDPLY010000108.1:0-576 GCF_039871695.1 Actinomadura sp. B10D3 | reverse complement strand
CCTGGAGGAACTCGGTGACGTGCGGGGCGGTGAACGCCGACGACGACATCGCCGCCGCCGTCGCCTTGCGGACGCCCTTGACCGGCACCCGCTCCTCGCGCGGCCCCGCCTGGACGGGACGCGCCTGCGCGGGCGCCGCCTGGGTGTACGACTGGGCCCCGGCCTGCGCGGCGAGGACGTCCTCGCGCGTGATCGACCCCTGCGGACCCGACCCCGTGATCGTCGTGAGGTCGACCCCGAGGTCCTTGGCCATCTTGCGGACGGGCGGCTTGGCCAGCGGCAGACCGTCGCCCCCGGGCCGGGGACGAGGCGCCGTCGGCCTTTCAGGGGCCGGCGCAGGCGCAGGCGCGGGCGGGGGCGGGGGCGGGGCAGCAGGCCCGGCGGCGGATGCCGTGCCGTTGGCCGCCTTGCGCGGGCGCCGCCGGGTCGCCCCCTCCTTGACCCCGTAACCGACGAGGACGGGCTGGCGCTTCGGCGGCTCCTCGGGCGTCACCATGCCGGGCTCGTTGACCGTCGGCACGCCCTCCTCGCGCATCGCCGCGGCCTGCGCCGGCGGCTCGGACACCGGGGTCGCCA
>NZ_JBDPLY010000107.1:0-618 GCF_039871695.1 Actinomadura sp. B10D3 | reverse complement strand
ACTTCGCCTCCTCCTCGAACGACGCCAGGTAGGCGGCGAACTGCTCCTGCTCCTCGGTCATCAGCGGATGCCGGTCGGCGTACACGTGGTCGAACATCGACAGCGGCTCCGGGTCGGGCAGCGCCAGACACGCCTCGCGCAGCTCGCGCGCCATCTGCTTGGCCTCCTCGTCGACCTTGTCGAAGAACGCCGGGTCCGCCAGGTCGCCGCGCACCAGGTACGCCTTGACGCGCTCGATCGGGTCCTTGAGCTTCCAGGCCTCTTCCTCGGCCTTCAGCCGGTAGCGCGTGGGGTCGTCCGTCGTGGTGTGGGCGCCCATCCGGTACGTGAACGCCTCGATGAGCGTCGGACCCTGGCCCGTCCTGGCGTTCTCCAAGGCCTTCCTGGTCACGGCCAGGCAGGCGAACACGTCGTTCCCGTCCACCCGCAGGCCCGGGAAGCCGTAGCCCTGCGCGCGCTTGTAGAGCGGGATCCTCGACTGGCGTTCCAGCGGCTCGGAGATGGCCCACTGGTTGTTCTGGCAGAAGAACACGATCGGCGCGTTGAACACGGACGCGAACACGAACGACTCGTTCACGTCGCCCTGCGACGTCGCGCCGTCACCGAAGTAGGCGATGG
>NZ_JBDPLY010000106.1:0-622 GCF_039871695.1 Actinomadura sp. B10D3 | reverse complement strand
CAGGGCGAATGCGTTCTCAGGTAGTGAGATCGAGTAGTTGAAGTGCGTGGTCGGGGTGTGCTCGGTAGTGGTCGTTGGCGGCGGCGATGTTGGTCCAGCCCATGAGGTCGGCCAGGGCGATGGCCAGGTTGCGCAGGCCGGCCATGATGCGTGGTGCGTGACCGGTGCGGATCTGTGAGCGGTCCTCGGCGTAGGTGACATCGCGGACGTGGTGCAGGGCCTCGATGGACCAGTGCCCGCGGATGAGGCCGGCGAGCTGGGCGGGGGCTGCGTGGTCCGGGGCGAGGCTGGTGACGGCGTAGATGGTTTTGATTGTCGTTTTGCCGGTGGTGTGGTCAGTGCGGCGGCGTTTGACCTGGATGGCCTGGACGGCGTGCGGGAACAGCAGCCCGGGCCGAACCGAGCAGACCTTCAAGCGGCGGATCTCCCGGCGGCCGTGCCCGTCCTCAACGGTGCGGTCGTGCAGCTCGATCTCCCGCCAGGGCAGGCGTTTCAGCTGCCGGTGCAGGTTCTTCTGGTTCCCCTTCACGACCAGGAGGTAGTGCGCCCGGTGCTCCCGGACCAGGCGGCGGGCGTGTTCGCGCTGGGTGTGCAGGGCATCGGCGGTGACGACCTTGGTGGT
>NZ_JBDPLY010000105.1:0-639 GCF_039871695.1 Actinomadura sp. B10D3 | reverse complement strand
CCCGAAGCCCGTGGCCCAACCCTTGTGGGGGGAGCGGTCGAAGGTGGGGCCGGCGATTGGGACGAAGTCGTAACAAGGTAGCCGTACCGGAAGGTGCGGCTGGATCACCTCCTTTCTAAGGAGCACAGCTGGCCAGGCCGCCTCACCTGTGAGGGGTCATGGTCGGTGGCCACCGTTGACGACGCACGTTCGTCAGGTGGCTGCTCATAGATGTGGAGCACTGGTTACTCAGCTCACCGCTCGTGTGAGCCGGCAAGTACCGCCCCCAGGGGTCCTCGGATCCTGGATGGGGGAGTGGGAACGGCGGTGTCGGGCGGGTGGTGGGTTGGACACGCTGTTGGGTCCTGAGGGAACGGGCGCGAGCCCGGGTGACCTCTGGATTGCGGGACCAGGACCACATTCCTTGACGGGGGTGTGGTTTTGGTGGGCCCGGTTGTTTTTTGAGAACTGCACAGTGGACGCGAGCATCTCTGGTGAGAGGCGTGATCTCCTTTTGGGGGTTGTGTCTCTTATCTGCGATTTGTTTTGATCGTTTTGTGTGTTCAAGTTTTTAAGGGCATACGGTGGATGCCTTGGCATCAGGAGCCGATGAAGGACGTGGGAGCCTGCGATATGCCTCGGGGAGTCGGCAACCAGACT
>NZ_JBDPLY010000104.1:0-639 GCF_039871695.1 Actinomadura sp. B10D3 | reverse complement strand
AGCCACGGCCGGGTGCCCCGCGGAAGATCACCGACGAGCAGGTCGAGCAGGTCGTGGTGGCCACGCTGGAGCGGACGCCGGCCGGGGCGACGCACTGGTCCCGGGCGTCGATGGCGGCCGAGAGCGGGCTGAGCAAGTCGACGGTCGGGCGGATCTGGAAGGCGTTCCGGCTCAAGCCCCATCAAATCGACACCTTCAAGCTGTCCAACGACCCGCAGTTCATCGACAAGGTCCGGGACGTGGTGGGCCTGTATCTGGACCCGCCGGAGAAGGCGCTGGTGCTGTCGGTGGACGAGAAGTCCCAGATCCAGGCGCTGGACCGGTCGGCGCCGGTGCTGCCGATGATGCCGGGCATGCCTGAGCGCCGTACCCACGACTACCTGCGCAACGGCATCACCACCCTGTTCGCCGCGCTGGACGTGGCCAGCGGCCGGATCATCGGGTCGATCCACCGCCGGCACCGGGCGACGGAGTTCCGCAAGTTCCTGGTCAAGATCGACAAAGAGGTGCCAGCCGACCTGGACGTCCACCTGATCTGCGACAACTACGGCACCCACAAGCATCCGACCATCATCAGGTGGCTGGATGCCCACCCTCGCTTCCACATGCACTTCACCCCCACCTACTCCTCCTGGCTGA
>NZ_JBDPLY010000103.1:0-663 GCF_039871695.1 Actinomadura sp. B10D3 | reverse complement strand
TCATCTCCAAGGTGCTGCCGGTGGAGGACATGCCGTTCCTGGAGGACGGCACCCCCGTCGACATCGTCCTGAACCCCCTCGGCGTCCCCGGGCGCATGAACGTCGGCCAGGTCCTGGAGACCCACCTCGGCTGGGTCGCCTCCCGCGGCTGGAAGGTCGAGGGCGACGACGCCGACTGGAAGCGCGCCCTCAAGGAGATCGGTGCCGACGAGGCGCCGCCGTGGACCAACACCGCGACGCCGGTGTTCGACGGCGCCCGCGAGGACGACGTCACCGGCCTCATCGAGAGCACCCTGCCGAACCGCGACGGCCGGCGCATGGTCGACCCGGGCGGCAAGGCGAGGCTCTTCGACGGGCGCACCGGTGAGCCGTTCAAGGACCCGATCTCGGTCGGCTACATCTACATCCTCAAGCTGCTCCACCTGGTGGACGACAAGATCCACGCGCGGTCGACGGGGCCGTACTCCATGATCACCCAGCAGCCGCTCGGCGGTAAGGCCCAGTTCGGCGGCCAGCGCTTCGGTGAGATGGAGGTATGGGCCCTGGAGGCCTACGGCGCCGCCTACGCGCTGCAGGAGCTGCTGACCATCAAGTCCGACGACGTCCTCGGCCGCGTGAAGGTGTACGAGGCCATCGTCAAGGGCGAGAACATCCCCGAGCCCG
>NZ_JBDPLY010000102.1:0-667 GCF_039871695.1 Actinomadura sp. B10D3 | reverse complement strand
GCTGCCGGTGCAGGTTCTTCTGGTTCCCCTTCACGACCAGGAGGTAGTGCGCCCGGTGCTCCCGGACCAGGCGGCGGGCGTGTTCGCGCTGGGTGTGCAGGGCATCGGCGGTGACGACCTTGGTGGTCAGGTCCAGGCCGGCCAGCAGCGGGACGAACGCCGGGATCTCGTTGCTTTTGGCCGCGACCTGCCGTTGCGCCACCACGGCCCGGCCGTCGTGCAGGGCCGCCGCCAGCAGGTGTGTCACCGTCCCGTCCGGGCGGCGGCTGCCCCGCAGGGTCTTGCCGTCCACCGCCACCGCCTCAGGCCCGGCGTCGTTCCCGGCCTCGGGGTCGTGGGCCAGCGCGGTCAGATAGGCGCCGATCGCCTCGTCGAAGGCGTCGCCGTCGAGGCGTGCCAGCAGCCGTCCCAGCGTGGTGACCGCAGGCCGTGCCGCCGGCAGCCCCAGGTCGGTGAGCACGCCTGCGTCCAGTTCCGCGGCGATTCTGCCGATCTTGGCCAGGCTGGTGGCACCGCTGAGCACGGCGACCAGGCACAACGCCAGCACCGGGCCGAGCCGGTACCGGCGGCCGCGGCGACGCCGCGGATCGGGAATGCGGTCCAGTACCTCCACCAGTGCCGGCAGGCCGGGCAGATCGGTGGCTGGACATGGCAGGACGACGCCCTC
>NZ_JBDPLY010000101.1:0-738 GCF_039871695.1 Actinomadura sp. B10D3 | reverse complement strand
CCAGCACCGGGCCGAGCCGGTACCGGCGGCCGCGGCGACGCCGCGGATCGGGAATGCGGTCCAGTACCTCCACCAGTGCCGGCAGGCCGGGCAGATCGGTGGCTGGACATGGCAGGACGACGCCCTCGCAGTGGCGAACCAGGGCGTCGATCGGGGAGGATGGCACGCGAACGCGGTCCCTGTCTTGATCGACTGGCTTAGACACCCAAGATCATCGGGGACCGCGTTCGTCGTTCACAACCCCGGGTGCCGCCTGCCGATGGGCTGCCGGTCTACCGGCTCATCTCAGCACCGGAGAACGCATCAGCCCTGGCCACCGATGATCTCGACTGACACCCTGAAGCACCGCGACTGAGTCTAAAATTCACCCGCCAAACGGCGAGGATTACCAAGACTTGACCACGCAACTCGTTGATCGCACCCGCTTTGGGTCCTGCGTCTGCCAGGAGCAGCCGCATGAATGCAGACCAGGTGCTGGCTGCTGAGCTGTTCTGTCGATGACCAGATTGTGTGGCTTTGTGCCCGATAGATTCGTTGGCACTGGCGTAGAACTTGAGTGGCGTGGAGACGTGAGATTATCTCGTGAACCGGTCTATGAAAAATTTGCTCAATGAGGTTTTCTCTGCAAGATCGATTAGGACAGCAGGGACTTCTGGGGCATGAACGGGCACGGGCAGGCAGGCGCGCGGACAGATCGGAACACCCCGAAATGGGCGTGGAGCCCTCGGTAGAGAGGTC
>NZ_JBDPLY010000100.1:0-772 GCF_039871695.1 Actinomadura sp. B10D3 | reverse complement strand
CATGGAGGTCCGTGACGTCCACCCGTCGCACTACGGCCGGATGTGCCCGATCGAGACCCCGGAAGGGCCGAACATCGGCCTGATCGGGTCGCTGGCCGCGTTCGGGCGGGTCAACCCGTTCGGGTTCGTGGAGACCCCGTACCGCCGGGTCACCGACGGCGTCGTGACGGACCAGATCGACTACCTGACCGCCGACGAGGAGGACCGCTACGTCATCGCGCAGGCCAACTCCCTGCTCAACGACGACGGCACCTTCGTCGACGACCGCATCCTCGTCCGCCGCAAGGGCGGCGAGGTCGAGCTCGTCCCCGCCCGCGAGGTCCAGTACATGGACGTCTCGGCGCGGCAGATGACCTCGGTCGCGACCGCGATGATCCCGTTCCTGGAGCACGACGACGCCAACCGGGCGCTGATGGGCTCCAACATGCAGCGCCAGTCCGTTCCGCTGCTGCGCAGCGAGGCGCCGCTGGTGGGCACGGGGATGGAGTACCGGGCGGCGACCGACGCCGGCGACGTCATCACGGCCGAGAAGGCCGGCGTCGTCGAGGAGGTCTCGGCCGACTACGTGACCGTCATGAACGACGACGGCACCCGGACCACCTACCGCGTGTCCAAGTTCAAGCGGTCCAACCAGGGCACCTGCTTCAACCAGAAGCCGATCGTGGACGAGGGCGCCCGGGTCGAGGTCGGGCAGGTCATCGCCGACGGGCCGTGCACCGACAACGGTGAGATGGCGCTGGGCAAGAACCTGCTGGTGGCGTTCATGCCGTGG